>NZ_JAQGFI010000018.1:0-124495 GCF_027854095.1 Rhodococcus sp. C-2
GTCAACGAGTTGGCACGCAACGTCCACACCCACCCCACACTCAGTGAGGCACTGCAGGAAGCGATCCACGGCCTCGCCGGCCACATGATCAACCTCTGAAGAACTCCGATCGATCAGAAAGTAGCAGACCTCAGTGACATCTACTGGCAGTACTGAAATCCACGCACTCCCAGCCACCGATCCACCCCGAGACTCCAATCCCTGGGTCGCCATGACTGCGATCGCACTCGGCGTTCTCATCGTTTCGCTCGACGGCACGATAACGGCAGTGGCCAATCCGGTTCTTGTCGTCGATCTAGGCGCGAGTCTCTCTGGTTTGCAATGGATTACCAACATTTATCTGCTCGCGATGGCGGCAACGCTCGTTCTCGCGGGAAGGTTGGGCGATCGCTTCGGACGACGATCTGTGTTCCTTTCTGGGATCGTCGGTTTCGGGCTGGCATCAGCGGGAATTGCCTTGGCGCACAGTGTAGAAATGGTGATCTTCTCGAGACTCGGCCAGGGAATTTTCGGCGCACTGATCGTCACCAACGCTCTGGCATTGCTTCGGTCCGTCTTCTCCGAGGCAGCACTTCCGAAGGCGCTTGCGGTCTTCGCATCGCTGATCGGCGCTTCATCCGCCGCCGGCCCCCTGATCGGCGGATTGCTGATCGAGCACACCAGCTGGCGATGGGCCTTCTTGATCAACGTCCCCGTTGCGGCGATTTCCCTCGCTACAGGATTGTTTCTGCTCCCCAAGGGCCGGGTCGTACGGACTGTAAAGTTCGACGTCCTGGGTTCGATCTTGCTGACGAGTTCACTCCTCGCCATAACCTATGGACTTATAAAAGCCCCCGAAAGTGGTTGGACTAATTGGCATGTCATCGGGTGGCTGGTCGGTGGAACCGTCACTGGTTTGGCCTTCGTAGAAGCGGAGCGACGCGCATCGGATCCTTTGGTGCCGCTTCGGCTATTCGCTGACCGGTCAATCACACTCGGAGTCATCCTGACAATCATCTCCTTCTTTGCGCTTGTCGGCTCACTGTTCTTCATTCTCTTGTTTTTGCAACAGATCAACGGTGACTCCCCCATGGCCGCTGGACTCCACATCCTCCCGATGAGTATCGCGAATGTAATCGCTTCGAGCAGTTGCGGTTGGATCATCAAACGGTACGGCGCACGTCCGCCCTTGTTTATGGGAATGTTGCTCAGCGCAGTGGGATTCCTACTGTTCACCACCATCGAACCACACGGAAGCTACCTTTCTCTGGCCATTCCGTTTGTGGTACTGGGCCTGGGAATCGGGTTTGTGATGACTGCGTCAGTCCAAGCGATCCTAGGGAATGCGAACGTCGCAGACGCCGGACCTGCCGCGGGCGTCCATCAGACCTCACTTCAAGTTGGCGGTATCCTCGGAACTTCAGTGCTCGGAGCCGTGATGGCGGCGGCATCCGCAGCAAAGTTCCACGAAACACTACTGGGCAACGTCATTCCCGACTTCATAGTCGATCGAGTCTCGGAAGATGCGGTTCGCGCCGTCGCCCAGGGCACCACACCAGTCGTGACAGAAATTGACCCGGCTCTTTCCCTCACACTGCGATCAGCGACAGAGACTGCATTCATGTATGGGCTGCAGACGACGATGTGGGTGGGCGCCATCGTCTCCCTGATTGGCGCGTTCGTCTCGATCGGAATCAGAAGAGGGCGAGTCACGAAAACAGCCACTCACATCCACTGAACGGATCACTCCTGCTCTCCGGTCCGCCCGCCGTACGTCGCAATCTTGTACTCCGTCGCAGCCAAAGACAACGTGAGCTCCTTGATCTGCCGACGAACGGTGTCCCGGTGCTCGAGCAGCATGTCGAGCCTCTCCGGAACTGTCCCTTCACCGGCGTCGACCAGTTCGACGTAGTGCTGCAGGTCACGAATCGCCATGCCTGAAATACGCATGCGGGTCAGAAACACCAGCCTGCGAACAGATTCCGGGCCGTACACACGATGTCCGCTCGAGTCACGATCGACCGTGACCAGGCCGATCTTCTCGTAATAGCGCAGGGTATGTGCCGAAACATCCAGTAGGTCCGACACTTCGGCGATCGACATCGGATCTTCGACGTCCCCTGCATCGACGAGCCGGTGAATGACCTCGATCGACATGGGCCCGTCCACTTCCCCAAGGGCCTCGAGCGCCCTACGCATCAAGTCTTCGGTAGCCATGACTCCCAGCCTAGAACGGGCGGACAGGTCCGGCAGCATCCGCGAAATCGGCGCTGCGAGCGAGGTCGGCCCAGACGTATACCTCGGCGAGATTCTTCCGATACGACGCGGAGACACGCTCCACGGCTTCCTTTCCGAGTGGCAGACGAAGTGGCACTTTCTCGCTGTGCACAAGCGAGGTGATGATCTCTGCCGCCTTCTCCGGATCACCCTCCTGAACACCGTCTGCGGCCGCCATGTCCCGCAGAACGGGATCGAGCACATCACGGTATTCCGATGATGATTCGGCGAAGCTCAGAACGCCAGGTGTGTTGAATGCTGTACGGAATCGGCTGGGCTCGACGATCATCACCCGAACGCCGAACTGCGCGACCTCACCGGCGAGAGCCTCCGACCAACCCTCGAGAGCGAACTTCGACGCCGAGTACGCCCCGACACCGGGAAACGACATACGGCCGCCTTGACTGCTCATCTGCACGATCGTCCCGCTGCCCTGCACTCGCATCGACGGGAGGACGGCGCGCACCATCGCGGCGGGTCCGATCAGGTGCAGTTCCATGAGATCCCGCAAGGTCGAATCGTCCACCATCTCCGCCGCGCCGACCATCCCACGACCGGCATTGTTGACCAGCACGTCGATGCGACCGAAGCGCTCGAGCGCATATTCGACGACGCCCGGAGCCGCTGCGGTGTCTCTGACGTCGAACGTCACCGCCGAGAACCGATCCGGATTCGCCGACGCAATATCTGCAACGGACTCGGGACGACGAACTGCAGCGACTACCGCGTCGCCCGATCGAAGTGCAGACAGTGCGAGTTCACGGCCGAAACCCTGAGAAACTCCGGTGATGATCCAGGTCTTTGTTGTCATGGTCGGCAACGCTAGGGGTTAGAGCGCGCTCCAACGCAAGCCTGTGGTTCTACCGCCGAACTACACGCCGGCCCACACCGGTCGTTCCCCGCGAAGGAAACCGTCGACGCCGGCTTTGAAGTCGTCACTGCTGTAGATCATGCTCATCAGATCATCGTTGTCGGCAATCACTCGGGTTCTGATGCGTCGCAGGGACTCCCGAATAGTCCAGACGGTCATCGGGGCGGCGGCAAGTAGATCGCGAGATACCTGGGCAGTCAGGCTCGCGAACTCGGTCTCTGTTGCACAGTCGCTGAGGAAGCCGTTCCGCAGAGCCTCGTCGCTCGACATGACCCCCGCCCGAGCCACCAACGACATCAGACGCGAACTGCCGATCCTGTCCGCCAGCAACGCCACGGAATGGACCGACAACGAGTTTCCGAGCGTGCGCGCGATCGGGAGGCAGAAGCGGGACCCCTGCGTCGCGATCCGCACATCGCACGCTGCCGACAGCAACAGCCCTGCTCCCGCGCACACACCGTCGATGACCGCGAGGGTGGGAACCCTCACTTTCTCGAGTTCGGTCAGTACGCCGACGAACCGGCTTTCGTAGTCGAGCCCGTCCTGAAAGCTCGAGAAGGTTTGAAAGTGGCCAATGTCGGAGCCCGCCGAGAACGCCTCTCCCCCAGCACCTCGGAGAGTGAGTAACCGAATCTCGCGGTCGGAGTCGGCGCGCCGGCAGGCTCCGGCAATGGCGTCGTACATCTGCGGGGTCAATGCGTTGCGCTTTTCCGGCCGGTTGAACACGACGTCGAGGGTCTCGCCACGACGGATGATCAAGATTTCTTCGTGCGTTTCAGTCATGACACTCACGTTATTTCCGGTAGAGAAAAGTCGAAACACATTGCACTTGAATATCTTTGCGAATTCTCGATGCAAAGTTGCAGATAGTGCGAACGGAGAAGCGTCGACGAGGCCAGGAGACGGTGATGCCAGAACCGAACCTCGCCGACGCAGTATCAAAGGGGCGTCATGCCACGACAGCAAAAAGTGTCATGCCACGACTGTGCGCTGTGGCACGCCCGAATACTGGCTCAGCGGCCTGATCAGTGCATTCGACTGCCCCTGCTCGATGATGTGCGCCGTCCATCCGGTGATGCGGCTCATCACGAAGATCGGCGTGAACATCTCGACGTCGAAGCCCATGAGGAAATATGCAGGGCCCGTGGGGAAATCGAGATTCGGCTTGATTCCGGTGGCACTGACCATGGTCTTCTCGAGGATCTCGTACATCTGCACCCACTTCTCGCCGTCGGTCGCTGCCGCGACGTCGAGGAGGGCCTGCTTCATGGTCGGAACACGCGAATCACCGTTCTTGTAGACGCGGTGCCCGAAGCCCATGACCTTCTCCTTGGCAGCCAACTTCTCCGACATCCAGGCTTCGGCGCGGTCGGGGTCGTCGATCTCGAGCATGTCGTGCATGACAGCTTCGTTTGCACCGCCGTGCAACGGGCCCTTGAGCGTGCCGATAGCAGCGGTCACTGCGCTGTAGATGTCCGAAAGTGTGGACGTCACAACACGAGCGGCGAACGTCGAGGCGTTGAAGGAGTGCTCCGCGTACAGGATCAGCGAGACCTCGAAGGCCTTCACGATCGCCGGCTCCGGAACAGCACCGAAGCACATGTTCAAGAAGTTTTCGGCGAAACCCAGGTCCGACTGCGGCGCGATGGGATCCTGACCGCGCCGGCGGCGGAAATCGGCTGCGACGATGGTCGGCAGCACAGCCGTCATCCGCAGCGCCTTGGCCAGATTGGCCTTCTCCGAGTTGTCGTCCTCCGCCGGATCCTCGGCGCCGAGGTAGCTGATCGCCGTGCGGACAACATCCATGGGGTGGCAGTTGTCCGGCATCTTGGTCAGAAGCGAGAGCAGTGAGCGGTCGGCACGACGGGCCGCACGCTCACGCAGGCAGAGTAATTCGAGCTGCTCGGGAGTCGGCAGTTCGCCGTACCAGAGCAGGTGCGCAACTTCTTCGAAGCTGCAGTTCGCGGCAAGGTCCTGCACTGCGTAACCGCGATACGTCAACGAATTCGTCTCGGGCACTACCTTGGAGATAGCCGTCGTATCGACGACAACTCCGGCCAAGCCCTTGTAGATCGTCGGAATCTGTTCGGTCATGTCCTACTCCCCTCCAAGCTGAAATTGAAAATGCCACTGTCGAATTCGTTGTAGCGCTCGTACTCGAGAATCTCGTACAACCTGCTGCGATGCTGCATTTCGCCGAGCAGTCCTTCTTGCGTGCCCTCCGCAAAAATCTCGCGCAGACCCTTTTCGATAGCGAACATCGCCAGCCGAAGGGTGGTCACGGGGTAGATGACGGCGTTGAAACCGATCTCTTCCAATGTCTTCGCCGAAATGAGGTTCGACTTCCCGAACTCGGTCATGTTGGCGAGGAGCGGAGTGTCGACTGCTGCGCGGAACTTCTCGAAGTCGGCCTCGGTGGCAAGAGCTTCGGTGAAGATCAGATCGGCACCGGCATCCACATAGGCCTTTGCTCGCTCGATCGCCGCGTCGATACCGTCGATTCCGGCAGCATCGGTGCGCGCGCAGATGACGAAGTTCGGGTCACGACGCGCCGACACTGCAGCACGAACACGGCGAACCATGTCTTCGGTGGGCACAATTGCTTTGCCGTCGAGGTGCCCGCAGCGTTTGGGGTTGATCTGATCCTCGAGGTGCAGACCGGCTATTCCGTCGTCCTCGAAGATCGTGACCGTGCGGGCCGCGCTCATAGGTTCACCGAAACCGGTGTCGGCGTCGACGAGCGTCGGGAGGTCCGTGACGCGCGCGATCTGCTTGCTGTGGCCGGCGACCTCGGTCAAGGTGGTCAGTCCGATGTCGGGAAGCGCCAATCCGGCGGAGTACGCACCACCTGAAACGTAGACACCCTCGAACCCGATTTCCTCAATGAGCTTGGCTGTCAGCGGATTGATCGCACCCGGGAGTCGTTGAATCTTTCCGGACGTCAGTCCGGCCCGGAAGGCAATCCGCTTGTCGGCTGCAGACGTCGCGGCTGCGATGAGGCCCGACATCAGAAAAGTCCCTTGGCGACCTTGGGAGCCCGAGCGAGAACGTCTTCGGAAACGGTGAAGGTCAGCTGATCGAGTTCGCCTGCCTTCAATTCGGCGGTGCGCTGAGCCGCATCGAGGAAGCGGTCCTGTTCGCTCGGCTCGATGACGCCCTCGGCGAGGGTGCGGAATTTCGCGACGTACTGATCGCGAGCGAACGGACGTGCGCCGAGCGGGTGCGCATCGGCCACCGCAAGCTCGTCGACGATGACTTCGCCGCTCTTCAAGGTGATCTCGGCGCGAGCACCGAAAGCCTTCTCGTCCGGATCCGTCGAGTGGTAACGGCGTGTCCATTCGGGATCTTCGCGCGTGGAGATCTTGTTCCACAGCTCGATCGTGTCCGCGCGCTGTGCACGCTCGGACGCGTAGGAATGTTCGTGGTGCCACGTACCGTCCTGTAGCGCAACGGCAAAGATGTACATCACCGAGTGGTCGAGGGTTTCACGCGAGGCGGTCGGGTCGAACTTCTGCGGATCGCCGGAACCGGTGCCGATGACGACGTGGGTGTGGTGGCTGGTATGCAGGACGATCGAGGCGATCTGGTCGAGATCACCGACACGAGAACGCATTCGGCGAGCGAGGTCGATCGGCGCCTGGCTCTGGTACTCCGCGGAGTGTTCTTTGGTGTACGAGTCGAGGATGGCGCGCTTCGCCTCACCCGAACCGGGCAGCGGAACGTGGTACTCCTTGTCCGGGCCACCGAGTAGCCAGGCGATGACGCCGTCTTCGCCTTCCCAGATCGGTGACGGTGCGCCCTCACCGCGCATCGCGCGGTCGACCGCCTCTACGGCAACCTTGCCTGCCAGCGCAGGCGCGTACGCCTTCCAACTGGATATCTCGCCCTTGCGGGACTGACGTGTCGCCGTCGTGAGGTGCAGCGCCTGGCCGATTGCCTGGTAGACCGTCTCGGTGCCCAGGCCCAGCAAAGTTCCGATACCTGCCGCAGCCGAGGGGCCGAGGTGTGCGACGTGGTCGATCTTGTGCTCGTGCAGGCAGATAGCCCGAACCAGGTCGATCTGGATCTCGTAGCCGGTCGCCAGACCACGAATCAGGTCTCGACCGTCACGGCTGGTGTGCTGAGCGACGGCGAGGATCGGCGGGATGTTGTCTCCGGGGTGCGAGTACTCGGCGGCGAGGAACGTGTCGTGGAAATCGAGTTCACGAACCGCGACACCGTTGGCCCAGGCGGCCCATTCAGGCGAGAACGTACCGGGGATACCGAACACGGTGGAGCCCGGCGTATACGGATGCGACTGTGCTTGCGCCCGCGCATTCACCACGGGACGGCGCACCAGGGAAGCTGCGGCAACTGCCGCGTTGTCGATGATCCGGTTGACGATCATGTCGGATGTGGCATCGGTGACGTCGACGGAATCCGTCGCAACTTCCGCGATCTTCCACGCGAGGTGGTCTTCCTTGGGGAACTCTTCGGCAGAGCGGTGAGTGCGTACGAGATGCGTCTTCATCGGTCCTCTTCTCACGTTCTTCGGTATCTATTTGCACGCTACGCAGCTCATTCACCTCGGGATAGGCCCTCGCAATTGCCTATTTGTGCAATGACAATGCTGCAATGTTGCGAATGTTGCGAATAGCTTCTCGGTAGGGTGAACGCGATCGGCACCGAGGAGATTCGATGAAGAAGATGTACGCGGGAGCGCGGCTGCGACGGCTGCGGGAGGAACGAAACCTGTCACAGTCCGCACTGGCGAAGGCACTCGAACTCTCCCCCAGCTATGTCAATCAACTGGAGAACGATCAACGACCGCTGACGGTGCCCGTCCTTCTCAAGCTCAACGCCGAGTTCGATCTCGACGTGCAATTCTTCGCCTCCGATTCCGACGCACGCCTGGTTGCGGACGTTCATCACGCCTTGGCCGAAACTTCGGAATCTGGAGACGTATCTCTGGCCGAGGTGGACGAATTGGTGGCCCGCATGCCGGCGGTCGGACGCACCCTCGTGATGTTGCACCGCCGCCTTCACGCCGCGACAGAGCAGTTGGACCAGTTCTCGACGCAGTTGTCCGGCGAACCAGCGTCCGATGTGTCACTCGTACCGATGCCCTACGAGGAAGTTCGGGACTTCTTCTACGACCGAAAGAATCACATCGCCGTTCTGGACGACGCTGCCGAGCAGATGTTTCTGGACAACGGATTGTCCGTGGGCGCAGTGGATTTGCAACTGGCACGACTACTTCGCGATCAGCACGGCGTCACCGTGACGATCCGTACCGACGAACCCGACAAGCTCGGCCCCAAGCGTTACTACGATCCGAACAAGTCGGTCCTCACACTCGCCCGTCGTCTGTCGGCAGGACAACGCGCGTTCCAGATCGCAATGCAGTTGGCCTTCTTCACGCAGGCCGACATGATCGATTCCCTTGTCGCCGAGGATGAATCATTGAGCGCCGAGTCCGCAGCGCTGGCTCGCGTCGGACTCGCACACTACTTTGCCGGCGCACTGCTACTCCCGTACACCCAATTCCTGCAATCCGCTGAGGCCTTGCGGTACGACATCGACCTGCTCAGCCTCAAGTTCGAGGTCGGCTTCGAGACAGTCTGCCACCGGTTGTCCACTCTCCAACGACACGGCCAACGCGGCATCCCTTTCTTCTTCGTCCGAACCGATCGCGCCGGAAACATCTCGAAGCGTCAGTCTGCTACCGCCTTTCACTTCTCCAGAGTCGGAGGCAGCTGCCCGCTGTGGGTCATCCACGAGGCATTCGCGAGCCCAGGTCGCATCCTCACTCAGGTCGCGAAGATGCCCGACGGCCGGACATACCTCTGGGTGGCGCGCACTACCCACAGCGGCGGACTCGGGTACCTCGCACCCGAGCGCAACTTCGCCGTCGGACTCGGTTGCGACATCGGCTACGCCGATCGCATGGTCTACTCACACGGAATTCAGACGGACGACCCCGCGACCATCGTGCCGATCGGCGCGGGGTGCAAAGTCTGTGACAGGCCAGCGTGCTCTCAACGCGCCTTCCCCCAACTCGGCCGCTCGATCTCCGTCAGTGAGAACAGCAGCAGCCACCTTCCGTATCCGCAACAATAGGGCGCAAACAATAGGGCGCACCGACTCCACCTGCAGTTTCCCGGAGCTACGACGCTCTTCTGCTTCCATGGACGTCATGCAACCCGATGCCGTGACCCCTCGTCGACTGGTTCTTCGCCGCCTTTCGGCCGTGGCCGGTGTGGCCGGCATCGTGACTGGTTTGGTTGCCTTGATCGCAACTCAGTTGGACGTCGATCACAACATCGTGATCGTTCTGGCGTCAGTGGCGCCCTTGTTGATGATTGCTCCGCTGATCGGTGCCGTCGTCTCGGGTATCGGGCGTCAGTGGATCGTGTGCGCCGCCTCGATCCTCGTCCTTGGGTTGTTCGGATGGTCTGTGAGCCCGCTGTACATCGGCGGAACTGGGGAGTCGACGTCTGCGAACGGTCCATCGATTCGAATCATGCAGGCCAACTTGATGGTCGGTGCAGCGGATCCGGAGTCGCTTGTGGCGATGGTCCGCGAACGCGAGGTCGACGTGGTGACGGTCCAGGAGTTGACGTACCAGGAAGCCGACGCGCTCAAAGCCGCCGGGCTTGACGAGGTTCTGAGCCACCAATTCCTCGTCCCGTACACCGACGGTGGTGGCGGGGCAGGAATCTACAGTCGCTTTCCACTCTCCAATCCGCGTAGCCTCGACGGATTCTCACCCGAAACGCTGTCCGCAGAACTGAATGTCGGCTTGGCGCAGCCAGTCACATTGTTCGCCGTGCATCCGGCACCGGCGTACATCTCACCGCCTTCGGTGTGGGCGGACGAGCAGCGAAGGCTTGGGTCTTACATGGACAAAGTCGCCGGACGGGACAACGTGATAGTGAGCGGCGACTTCAACGCGTCGTACTCGAACAAACAGTTCCGGAATCTTCTCACGAACGGATACACCAGCGCCGCCGACCAATTGGGTTCCGGCCTGATCCCGACCTATCCGACCGACAAGCGGTATCCGGCGGTGGTCGGTATCGACCACATCATCACGAAAGGCGCCGTGGCGACATCCTTGGAACGGATCGAGATCGAGGGATCCGATCACCACGGCCTGATTGCCGACATCACGTTGTCTTGAGTAAATACTGGATTGAGCAAGCACCGGGGCATGGTTGTGCCCCGGTGCTCACGTCTTCAGTTGTCGCGATTCACGCCGCGGTGGGCGGACTGTTCCCGCCGATCGGCCGCTGGAACGGATCGATCGACATCGGTGGATAGAACACCGTTTTCCGATCCGGTCCGATCTCCACCCGCCACTCCGTGTGATGCAGCGTCCGATGATGATGACCACACAACAAGACCAGATTATCGAGATCCGTTGGGCCACCATCACCCCAGTGAACAATATGATGGGCATCGCACCACCCCGACGGAGTCCCGCACCCCGGAAACGCACACCCACCATCCCGAACCGCAAGAGCCCGCCGCTGCGGAACCGTCGCCGTTCTCGCTTCCTTACCGCAGTCGAGCGGAACACCATTCGCATCCAACAAAATCCGCGTCACGGTGCAGTCGCACGCCAACATCCGCGCGGTGTCGATACTGATCGGGCCCACCCAATCCGTCCACGCGAAACCCAGTTCTTCGGTGGACGGCAGGAGGTCCTTCAACGCTTTGAGGTCGGTCATGTCTTTCGCGGACGCGGTGCCCGTGATGTGCGGTTTCACTCCGCCCTCGATCGGACCCAACCCCGCCCGCTCGTACCGGCGCAACAACTCGCAAAACCCGTCCGCACGCCGTAATGCCGGAGTACGCGTGTCCTTCACGCCGTCCTTCTCCGGCGTCGGAGCCGACAGACTCGACAACAACGTGATCAGACGCGCCCCGTTCACAGCATCCAGGTCGCCCTTCACCGACACGCGCCCGTACAAACCTTTCGACGCGTAGAACTCGTTACGTTCGGAATCCTCGCCGACCGGGACGCCGTCCTCACGGTTTCCGTACTGCTTCTCGATTCGGCGGATCGCCGCCCGCACCGCATCGCAATCCGCAATATTCTTCGACGCCAACCCCAACAGGATCCCGCGGGCCTTGTCCACATCCGCCGGGGTCATGTTCTTGGGTGGATGCTGACAGAACGACGCCACCTGACGGGCTTTCAACGCGTCAACATCCCCGCGGTGAAACGCATCGCCCACAACAGGTTCGAGCATCAACAACCGCGCCAACCCGACCAGCAGACTGCACTCACCGATCTCCAAATTCGTCGAACCATGCAACCACAGCGCGATCGCCCGAAAACCCTTCCCGCCAAGAACCTCACGGGAAAACATCTCCACGATCAACAACACCATCCGCGATTGCAGCTCGTGCCGGACGCGCACCAGAGCCAGAACCTCACTCTTGAGGCCCTCACCGTCCAGCTGCCACGCATCCCGACTGTCCATACTCAAAGCTTAATCGAACATACTTTCGATAACCAGAGACAAACCGGACAACTTCAAACAGGTGGGTGGCTCGAGACCTATTGAAGTACAGGCTCGTTCACGACTGATACAGCGCTAGGTCGGAGTGACTATCGCAAAGTTCGGATCCGGCTCGTCGAGGTACCCGGCAAGTTCTGCGAGCTTCGCCGGGTCGCCGGAAACCGAGATGGTTCCATTCGCAATCTCGGCACCCAAGTCCACACCACCGAGCAGCACACCGAGTAAGTCGCGCCGACTCAAACTGAACATCGCATCCACAGACCCAGCATCTGCAGACCCACCTTCCACGTCGAAATGGATCAGAACTCCGTTGCAGAGTTCCGTTCGGTGAACGATGTTTTCGTCAGTGATGTTCCAATCGACGACGATGTGCGAGCCCGCTGCGCGCACTCCATCCACGCGCAGCGATACTGCATCGAAGACTTGACTTACCGACAGCGCTGCGGTGATGTCGGGCGCCGCGGCAACCGTGGGCGTCCCCACTGAGCCGTTGCGCAGTTCGTATGCACCGGTGAGGTAGAAGTTCCGCCATGTGCCGTTCTCGGCGCCGTACCCGAGTTGCTCGAAGGTATCGGCCTGCAGATTCTTGGCCTCGACGTTGTCCGGTTCAGCGAAGACCACGTAGTTCACCACCTGCGCAACCCAGCGAAAGTCGCCGCGCTCGTACGATTCCCGAGCTTTCCGTAACACTTCTGCTGATCCGCCCATGAACTCGACGTGACGCTTGGCCGATTCGACGGGTGGATGCTCCCACAGATGCGCAGGGTTACCGTCGAACCAACCCATGTATCGCTGGTAGATGGCTTTGACGTTGTGACTGACGGAACCGTAGTACCCGTGCGTGTGCCACGCTTGCGCCAATGCAGGTGGCAGCTCGATCGATTCGGCGATCTCGAGACCGGTCCACCCCTGATTGATTCGACGAAGTGTCTGATCGTGAAGGTACCCGTAGAGGTCGCGCTGCAATGACAGGAACTCGGTGAGCCGTTCGGTCCCCCACGTCGGCCAGTGGTGGGACGCAAACAGAACGTCGGATCGTGAGGCGTAACGATTGATCGATTCCGTCAGGTACGCAGACCAGACATGAGGATCTCGTACCAGGGCACCGCGAAGCGTGAGCAGGTTGTGGAGAGTATGAGTTGCGTTCTCCGCCATACACAGTGCGCGCAAATCCGGGAAGTAGAAGTTCATCTCGGACGGGGCCTCGGTTCCGGGCGTCATCTGGAATTCGATCCGAACGCCGTCGATCGTCTCCGTGTGACCTGTCTTCGAGATCGACACCGTCGGCGAAATGAGCGTCGGTGTGCCGGTTGAGGTGGTCTGCCCCAACCCGGCTCCGACGCTACCTCGGGGACCTCGGGGTAAGGCCGCTCCGTACATGTAGGCCGCACGTCGAGCCATTGCCGTTCCCGCATAGACGTTTTCCTCGACCGCGTGCTCCACGAGCCCGGTGGGTGCGACGATCACGCATCGCCCGGCGGCGACGTCGTCGTCGGTGGTCACACCTTTGACCCCGCCGAAGTGGTCGATGTGCGAATGCGTGTAGATCACCGCGACTACTGGTCGATCACCACGGTGTTCCCGGTACAGCGCGAGCCCGGCGGCAGCGGTTTCCCGGGAGATCAGTGGATCGATGACGATGATTCCGGTGTCTCCCTCGATCAACGTCATGTTCGACAGATCAAGTCCGCGAATCTGATAGATCGAATCCGTCACCGCAAAGAGTCCCTGCTTGGCGACCAACTTCGACTGACGCCACAAGCTCGGATTGACCGTTGGCGGGCAGTCCTCGTCAAGGAACGCGTAGGAATCGTTGTTCCACAGGACTTTCCCGTCCGAATCGGCAACCAGCCCCGGTTCGAGCGCGGCGACGAAACCCCGCTTCGCCTCGGTGAAGTCGGCGTCGTCGGAGAACGGTAGAGTCTCGGCGACTCGGGCGTTCGCGGCTTCGATTGCGGCCGATGCCGCACGTGGGTCGATCATAAGTCAGCCTTTCACGCCGAATTGCGGCAATGCGCATTGCCGCAATTGAGGAGAACAGCAGGGCTAGCTCAGCAACTGCGCCTTTGCCGCCGCGAACTCGGCATCGGTCAACACGCCGGACTGATGAAGCTGTCCCAACTCCTGCAGCTTGGAGACCAGATCGTCCGCGCCTGAAGGGGGAACGGACTGCACGGGGGCGACCTGCTGCTGCGGCGGCGGCTGTTGCTGCTGATATTCCTGCTGCTGCTCGCTGGCCTTTCGTTGACTCCGTCGATCCATGGCGTTGGACGTCGCCTTTGCGGTTCCAGCCACTACCGCCGTGCGCGCCACCGTGCCGAGCAACCCCGGCCGCCCTCTGCGTCCACCTCGAAAAACCATGCCGAACTCCTTGGGTAATTGTCGCTACTGAAATGCTGCTTCGACCGCTGCGACGACTACCTCGCGCGGTATCTGAACGTGAAGGACTACGTCGCCGCCGCCACCGCGAACCGTCGACGCGAGCTCACGCGCCCACGTCTGCTCGTAGACGATGACTGCGGCGGACGTTCCTGGTTCGAGTGACTCACGGACCACGTCCAGGTCCTCGTCACTGATCAATGCCTTGGCTTCGATGGACAGAACCGCCAGTCCGATGTCGGTGAGATCTTCGTCGACATCGATCTGCGACACCTGTCCGTCCGCGTCCTTGGCGATGTACACGAGGTCGAGCAGAGTGACAAAACCTCGTTCCACCACGTTCTGCAGCGCGGCGACAGCTTCAGGATCCACAGTTGAACCTGGGAATGCCAGCACCACGAGCTCGACCGGTCCGATGTTCATTGCGTCGTTCATCCATCAAGCCTGGTGGCTCGGACGCTTGGGAACCTCACCCGCAGGGGATGAATTACCCGATGCGATCGAGTTATTTGTTGCGACGAATGACTTCGCGAATCGGCCGTACGTGTACGCCTTCTGCTGCGAGGGCTCGCCGGGCTTTGCCTCGGGTGACGAGCACACCGACGATACCGAGAATCCAAACTGGATATTGCACCATCCAGGCGACACGGAATCCGTCGAACGTGTACCCGCCCATGTGCCCGAGGATGACGCCCATCACTTGAATCACGATGAGGGAAGCGAGGAATCCCCCGATGTTGACCATGCCCTGGGCGGTGCCCATCGCCGAACTCGGATTGGATGTGCGCGCGTAGTCGAAGCCGATCACCGAACCCGGCCCACCCACCGAGATGACGACCACCAGGATCGTCAACAACCAGAGCGGAGACGGTTCGCTTCGTGAAAGCACGATCGTCCACATGAGCGCGCTGGCCACCATGATGGTGAGAACCAACCACGATCGACGCATGGGATAGCGACCGGTGAGAATACCGAGGATCGGGCCGGCCACGATTGCCGAGATGACTGACAGCGTCAGCAGCGAGCCGACCGTCGTGGAGTCGAGGCCTTGAGCCGATTTCAGGTACGGCACACCCCACAGCAGCGCGAACGTCGTGATCGAGAACTGAGTCCCCATGTGGCTGAAGAACCCGAGTCGGGTGCCGGGCCGCATCCACACCGTCTTGATCTGTCGCCCGATCTCCTTGGCGCCGGCCGGCACGGCGACCACGTCGGCACCGGGAGGCGCGTCGCGGATGACACTCAACGCCAGCGCAAACGCCAACAGTCCGACAGCGGCAGCGCTGCCGTAGGCAAAAGTCCAGCCCGGTCCGGACAACAGCAACATGAACGGAAGCGCAGACATCACCTGGCCCAGCTGACCGAGGATGCCCGTGAACTGCGAGACCAACGGCACCTGCCGGGGCGGGAACCACTGCGGTACCAACCGCAACACCGAGATGAAGGTGAGTGCATCCCCGGCACCGACGGCAATACGTGCACCGATCGCGACGGGCAGCGATTCGGTGAAGGCGAGAGCCAACTGCGCGGACATCATGATGAACGCACCGACTGCGATCATGATCCGCGAACCGTAGCGGTCGAGGAGGACTCCCGCCGGAATCTGCATGCCGGCGTACACAACGATCTGCAGCACGACGAAGCTCGACAGAACGCTGGGCGAGATCGAGAACCGATCAGCAGCAGACAGACCCGAGACGCCGAACGAAGTGCGGTGAAGCACGGCGATCACGTAGGCAAAAACACCGACACCCCAGACCAACCACACTTTTTTCATCGGGTCTGTATGTTACTCCTGTCTTTCGCAAGGCTCAGGACATGATTATTCGCGGCCCTGAGAGACCCAATTCAAATCAGCCGAACGGAAGCCTTCGGTAATCGCGGCGAGGGAGTCGAGGCGAGCGATCTGGTCTTCGCTCAGAACGATGTCCAACGCTTCGGCGTTTTCCGTGACTCGTGCAGCGAACCGCGTGCCGGGAATCGAAACGGAAGGCAACCCGTGCTGACGGCCCTTGGCATCGAGCCATGCCAGGGAAACCTGTGCAGGCGTCGCGCCGAGCTCCTCACCGACGGCGCGGACCACGTCGAGAACCTTCTGATTAGCAGGGAGCGCGGAGTCCGAGAAGCGTGGGAAGCGTCGGCGCAGGTCGTTGTCACCGAGCGTCTCCGCATCGAACGATCCCGCCAGGAAGCCTCGGCCCACAGGTGAGAAGGGCACGAATCCGACTCCGAGTTCCGCGGCGGTGGGTACTACCTTGTTCTCGACGTCCCGACTCCAGATGCTCCATTCCGACTGGATCGCCGCGATCGGATGCACCCCGTACGCACGACGCAGTTCATCGCCGGTCGCCTCGGACAGGCCGATGTTGCGGACCTTGCCCGCCTTCACCTGCTCCGCGATCGCGCCGACGGTGTCTTCGATCGGCACGTTCGGGTCGACCCGGTGCAAGTAGTAGAGGTCGACATGATCGACGCCGAGTCGTCCCAGAGACTCGTCGAGTGCCCGCGGCACGTAAGCCGGGTCTCCGTTGATCCCGCGCTGACCGTTGGCGATGTTGCCGACCAGACCGAACTTGGTCGCCAACTGCACTTCGTCCCGGCGGTCTTTGAGAAGCTCTCCCACCGCACGCTCGCTCGAGCCCTCGCCGTACACGTTGGCGGTGTCGATGAACGTGATCCCGATGTCCACCGCATGGTGCAGCGTGGCGAGCGCCTCGGCCGGATCCACCGGGCCGTAGACCGGGGCGACGGACATCGCGCCGTATCCCTGGGCGCTGACAGTGAGACCTTCGGCCAGAGTGACGGTGGGGACGGTCATGAAAACTCCTCGATTCGACTGAGCGACAACCCCGACAGTCTTCACCGAATCGAAGCCTCACGCACCGATTAACGTCACGCTGATCGGGTTACCCTCGAGTGATGGCATTCGATTGGCTCGAACTCGTACTCACCGCCCACCGCGAATTCGGTTCACGACTCGCTGCGGTCGAGGACTGGAACGCACCCACGCCCGACTCCGACTGGCACGTCGAACACCTCGTCCGCCACGTCATCGAGGAGCAGCAGTGGGTACCGCCGCTCCTGGCCGGACTGACGGTCGGCGAGGCGACACCGGACATCGTTCCCGTCGGGGACGACCTGTGGACCGAATGGCAGAAGTACTCCGATGCCGCAATCAAAGCGTGGAAATCGACGGACCTCAGTGCCCACGTTCACCTCTCGTACGGCACGGTGAAGGTGGAACCCTATCTGCGCCAGCAGACCTCGGACGTCACGATCCACACCTGGGACCTTGCGCGAGCGGTCGGAGCAGACGAGCGGCTCGATCCAGACCTCGTCGAGGCCGTCTGGTCCGACCTCGACGGGCAGCGCGACATGCTCGCCGAGAGCGGACTCTTCTCCGATCCCGTCGACCTCCCGGACGATGCGTCGTTGCAGGACAAGCTGATTGCCCTGACCGGTCGCGATCCTCGTTAGACGTTCAGCGACACACCCGTCGTGCGGGCGACGCCGTCCCAGCCGCCGGCAGGTGCACCGAGGCCGAGCAGAGCCGCAACCGTCGGCGCGACGTCGATCGTGTGAGCCTGCGTGTCGATCTTCCGTCCACCGTCCAGAGCGGGATGTCCGCCGCTGAGGAAGAACGGGATGGGCAGTGTCACGAAATGGCCGTGGTTGCCGGGAATCGGGTTGGACAGTGGAGTCGGATCACTGAACCGCCAGCCCTGAGCGCAAAACGCAACGACGTCACCGGCATTGGTGCCGAGATCGAATTCGGCGGGGAGGTGGCTGGATTCGACGCCGTCCACACCATCCACGATCTGCTGAATCCGGCTGACGGCTTCCGCCCGTTCGCCATCGGGTCCGACGAAGTAGATCAGGTCTGCGCCACCGTTCTGGGCGATTCGAATCTTGCCTGCCAGCAACGGGTCCGCGTTGAGCGGTCGATCGAGTCCGATGAGCCGCGCGGGCTCCGACCAGTCCATCGAGTGGTCGGCCAACACGATCAGAATGCTCCGATTCCAGCGACCCGTGTCATGAAGGAAGTCGACGAAGCGGCGAACCTGGTTGTCGGTGTTCTGAAGTGCAGCCGTGCGAGCGATCCGGATGGACGGACCGGACAGATCCAGGTGCCCGACCCGATCGACGTCACCGAGGTTGGTGAACGAGAGCCGCGGCGAGTTCCCGCCGACGATACGGATCAAGGCGTCGATCGTGAAGTTGTCCGGCGCATGCTCGGTACCGGGAACGAGCGGCTGAGGATCCCACACCAATGAGGCGCGGTCACCGAACAACCCGTGCAGGTAGTGCTTGGACAGCACACTCGCAGTGGTCAATCCGAGTTCGGTGCGTACCCGATCCAGAACCGTCGATGCCTGCAGGTCGGAAGGCCGATCGAGGTCCCGCTTCTTGTCGATGGCCGGATCGTAGACGGAGTTGGCGGGTACACCCGAACGCGCCGGCAGCACTCCCGTCATCATCGCCGTGTGGTTCGGCAGCGTCTCTGCGATCGTGATGGCACTGGCGTCCGGGTAGTGGATACCGCCGGCCGCAAGCCCGGTCAGCGTCGGGGTGAGCTCCGATCGCAGCTCGTCCGGCCGCATGCCGTCTACGACTATGACATGCACGTCCAGGTCTGGGATTCCGGCGCTGGTGGGAACACTCGCGCGAGCGGGCGTTCCGAGCAATGCCGTTCCGGCGACAACACTTCCACCGATCAGAACGCTACGACGCGAAACTTCGATACTCACTGGTCGACTCCTGGTCGGTACGAGGCCTGATCGAGGGCGGCCGAGGTGGGTGAGACTCTACTGCCCGCGCCTGCCGGCAGACGGTAGCTCACGGCGTAGTGCGCATTGCTCTGCGGATTGGTGAGATCGTCGACGTAGTACCAGTCCATCTGAGTACCTTCGCGGGCAATTTCGAATACGCCGTAGCCGTGCGAATCCAGTTCGACGTACCGCACGTGGCGGTTCACGGCCTTGAATGCTTCTTCTGCCGCAACGGTTACCGTGCGCGGTGGCACTTTCAGCATGTCGTCGATATTGGGCGACGTCACCGACGGGACGACGAACTCGGCGCCGACGGTCGGCCCACCCGGATAGTTGGCGGCGTTGGTCGGTAGGTCGCAGGCCCATGACGTGTGGATGTCACCGGTGATGAAGACGGTGTTGTCCACACCGTTCGAGGTGATCGCGTCGAAAAGCCTGGTGCGGTCGGCGGTGTACCCGTCCCACTGATCCGTGTTGTACGGGACACCGGCCTGCGGCACACCCACCAGTTCGGTCAACGCCGCGGTGGTCGCCGGTTCCAGCGGCGGGAACACGCAGGGCGTGATCATGACCGGATTGCCGACGACCTTCCACTGCGTCGGGGAGGTGACGATTCCGTTGGTCAACCAATCCATCTGTGCGCGTTCGGTAATGGTGCGCGACGGATCGTCGACCTGCTTCATGGTCGGTTGCTCGTCGCGGTAAGTACGCAGATCGAGCATCGAGATCTCGGCCAGATTCCCGAAGCGGAACCGACGATACAGCTGAACGCTCGAACCACTACCCGACGGGCGGACGGGCATCCACTCGAAATATGCCTTGGCCGAGTTGGCCTTTCGATCTGCCCAGTCACCTTCGACACCGGGAGTGTGGTTTTCGGCGCCGTCCCGGTACGCGTTGTCGGCCGATTCGTGATCGTCCCACGTGGTGATGAACGGGAGCTTCAGGTGCAGAGCTGCCAGATCCGGGTCTGTCTTGTACTGCGCGTGCCGAATTCGGTAGTCGGCCAGCGAAATGATCTCGTGGGCCGGCTCGTGAAGGCGAACGGATCCGTTTCTCGCGCCGTACTCCCCCTGCCCGTACTCGTAGATGTAGTCACCGAGGTGGATGATCGCGTCGAGGTCTTCGCGGAATGCGAGGTGACGATAGGCACCGAAATACCCCGCCTCCCAGTTGGAGCAGGACACCACGCCGAAGCGGAGACGATCGAGATCTGCCGAGTTCGACGGAGCCGTGCGGGTGCGGCCCACCGGAGAAACAGTCGAACCCGCAGTGAATCGGTACCAGTACGTCGTCGACGAATCGAGTCCGGTGACGTCGACCTTCGCGGTGTGATCGGAATCCGCCGAAGCAGCAACACTTCCGGACGCAACGACGCTCGCGAACCCCTCATCGGTCGCGACCTGCCAGTTGAGAGTCACCGCCGGCCCGACGCCGGAACCGGGCGTCGCGTCTGCCGTCGGGGTGATGCGGGTCCAGATGATCACCGCATCCGGCAACGGGTCACCGGATGCCACGCCGTGCGCGAAGCCCGGGCTGCCACCCGGAACCTCGGCACCGGCGTGGCTCGCCGAAGCGACACCGAGACCTACTGCGCCGGCGAGGGCCGCCGATCCCTGCAGCAGGCCACGTCTGGATATTCGATCGAAGGCATTCGTGTGCACGCTAGGAGTGAACCCGCACCTGAACGGGCGTTCAAGAGAGCTTCGGGATGTTCACCCAGGCTTCGCCTGCGCTTCTCTGGAAGTTTGATCGAGTCGATCCCGATTACAACCGGTAATCGAGGGCCGAGCCTCGAACCACACCGACCTTGACTCCGATGTAACCGCCGAGTGCACCCCCGGCCGCGATCAGGATCCAGAACGCCGGCGGAAGCAGAGCCTCGGACCCGTCGACCTCGGAGAACGCGGAATAGCCTGCGATCAACGCGCCGAACAGGATGGGCAGTATCAGCAGAGCGGCAAAGAAAGTCACCCACACCGATACGAAGCGGCCCTTCCACCGGGCAATCTCGTGCAGAACCGTCAGAACGACCAGGAAGACACCACTACCGGTCAAGAAGGCGGCCAGAACTGCAAATCCGAAAGCCGAAGTCAGTTCCGACTCCACGTGAATCCCCCTGTACGTCAATCACCTGCACACTCAGCCCCAACTGCGATGCGACGAGTCTATTCACGACGGACGGCGTTTGTCGGCAAGTCGAGTCGCTCGTCTGCCGGAAACACACCCCGCTGACGCCTATGCTTGGAAAATGACCGAACCCGACATCAAGCCCAGAAGTCGTGACGTCACCGACGGACTCGAAAAGACCGCAGCGCGCGGCATGTTGCGTGCAGTAGGAATGGGCGACGACGACTGGGTCAAGTCGCAGATCGGCGTCGCCTCGTCCTGGAACGAAATCACGCCATGCAACCTGTCCCTCGATCGCCTGGCCAAGGCCGTCAAGGAGGGCGTACGGGAAGCCGGCGGGTTCCCTCTCGAATTCGGCACTATCTCCGTCTCCGACGGCATTTCGATGGGGCACGAGGGCATGCACTTCTCCCTCGTCTCCCGTGAAGTGATCGCGGACAGCGTCGAGACCGTCATGCAGGCCGAGCGTCTCGACGGATCGGTCCTTCTCGCCGGCTGCGACAAGTCGTTGCCCGGCATGATGATGGCGGCGGCCCGCCTCGACCTCGCCAGCGTGTTCCTCTACGCCGGCTCCACCCTCCCCGGCGTCGCCAAACTTTCCGACGGCAGTGAGCGGGAAGTCACCGTCATCGACGCGTTCGAGGCGGTTGGCGCCTGCTCGCGTGGGCTGATGAGCCGCGCCGACGTCGACACCATCGAACGGGCGATCTGCCCGGGCGAAGGCGCGTGCGGCGGCATGTACACGGCAAACACGATGGCCAGCGCCGCCGAGGCCATGGGAATGTCGCTGCCCGGCAGCGCTTCACCGCCCGCACCGGATCGTCGCCGCGACGGCTTCGCCCGCGAGAGCGGCAAAGCCGTTGTCGAGCTCCTGCGTCGAGGCATCACCGCCAGGGACATCCTCACCAAGGAAGCATTCGAGAACGCCATTGCAGTCGTCATGGCATTCGGCGGATCCACCAATGCGGTGCTCCATCTCCTCGCGATCGCGCACGAAGCGTACGTCCCGCTGACGCTCGACGACTTCGCTCGCGTCGGCGCGAAGGTCCCGCACCTCGCCGACGTCAAGCCTTTCGGAAAGCACGTCATGACGGACGTCGACCGTATCGGCGGCGTCCCCGTGATCATGAAGGCATTGCTCGACGCGGGACTCATGCACGGAGATTGCCTGACCGTCACCGGTAAGACCGTGGCGGAGAATCTCGCGCACATCACCCCGCCCGATCCCGACGGCAAGGTCCTGCGGGCGATGAACAAGCCCATTCACCCCACCGGAGGCATCACGATCTTGAAGGGGTCACTCGCGCCCGGCGGCGCGGTGGTCAAGTCGGCAGGATTCGAGTCTGATGTATTCGTCGGCACTGCACGGGTTTTCGAACGCGAGCGCGCCGCGATGGATGCTCTCGAGGACGGCACCATCACCGGCGGTGACGTTGTCGTCATCCGCTACGAAGGCCCGAAGGGTGGTCCCGGCATGCGCGAGATGCTGGCCATCACGGGCGCGATCAAGGGCGCGGGTCTCGGCAAGGACGTCCTGCTGCTGACGGACGGACGATTCTCGGGCGGCACCACCGGCCTGTGTGTCGGACACGTTGCGCCCGAGGCCGTCGACGGCGGTCCCATCGCGTTCGTTCGCGACGGCGATCAGATCCGGCTCGACGTGGGTACCGGACAACTCGAATTGTTGGTCGACGACTCCGAATTGGAAGCCCGCAAGAAGGGCTGGGAGCCGTTGCCGCCTCGCTACACACGTGGTGTGTTGGCCAAGTACTCCAAGCTCGTGGGATCAGCCTCGGGTGGAGCAGTGTGCGGCTGATCCCAGCCCGCCGCTAGATCGGCCGGTACCCGGCGCCGACACCTCCGTGGGCATTGATCGTGTCCACGATGGAGGTCATGTTGGTGCCGAGTTCCGGCCCCAGGCACGGCACCCAGAGGTAGGCGTTGACCATCGCGACCAGCGTCGTCCCGACCGTGACCGGGGCTCCCGAATCACCGTGGTCGACGCAGATCTGAGTCCAGGTGGATGCGTCGGCGCTCAGGTCTCCCCAGACGACGCCGCAGGTCGTGCCCGTCGTACGGCCTTCCTTGCAGGCTGTAGCCGGGAAGCTGGCTGGAGCGCCGATCGAGGTGATGGTTGCCGCGCCCACCGTTCGAACTGGTGTGACCTTGCCCGGATCGAACTGGATGACCCCGTAGTCCAGGTCCGGGTTCGACTCGACGAACGTGCCGACCACGCCTGCGTCCTCGTTGCTTTCCGGGATCACGAACGATCCAGGACCACCGCAGTGACCTGCGGTGATACCCACGAGTCTGCCGCCGTTGTCGTGACCGATAGTGGTCAACGTACAGACCAGCTGATTGTCGATGATGATGCCCGAACCACCACCCATGGGCGTGGGTGCAGCAACAGCGTTGCTGCTGACGATGAACCCGAGTCCGAGTGCCAAGACCAACGCTGCCAGAGCCGAAACAATTCGCTGCAACATCACAATCTCTCCGCCGGTAATCTCCCCGCTGCAAAAAACGCATACCCCGGAAAGTGCGGACCTACGCAGCGTTTCTAGTCGGTAGCTCCGAGCGCTTCGAGCATCTTGCGTGCCTCCTCGAGCTGACGACTCAACTCGTCGACTCGCGCTGCAGCCATGTCCCGTGCAGCGACGATGATGGACTCGACAGCCTCGATTGCGGTGGGCTCACCCAACTCGCGGACAGCTCGCTCGACCGCATCGGGTGCGACCGGAACTGCTTTGCCCGGCCGCTTGGCGCCCTGTGTGACCGTCACGCTCCAGTCGTTGTCCGCGCCGGCATGGATGGTGACGCTGATACCGGCCGGCAGTTTCTTCGCACGCTTGACGGCCGGACGAGGTGTCGCGGCAGGGGCAGCAGTGGTAGTCGGTACCGGAGCGGGTGCAGGCTGCGCACGCGGCTTCGGTCGAACAGGCTCTACGAGTGGCTCCATCAGGGGCTCGGACTCCACAACTGGTTTGGGCCGTGGCGCCGGTTTGGCCGGTGCCGCGGAGACGCGGTTGATGCGCAATTCCTCTGCCTCGAAAGGCAATTCGTCGTTGACGCCTTTGGGGCGGATCATCACGGTGTTGCCGTCCACCGACACGACTTTCGCCGAGGTACCGGCTTCGATCCCCAGGCTGGGAGTCGCCTCGCGCAGATAGACGGTGGCGCGCTTGCCTTCGGCGACAGCCGTGGCGAGCGCTGCCAGATTGTCCGCAGTGAGGTGATCCGGCGTTGATGCGGCAGCGCCGGAACGTCTACGGGGTGGCATGCGCAGGTCCTTTCAGAAGTATCTCGTGCATTTCGGTATCGACAGTGCTTTTCTCGGGGCAACTCTTGCACAAGCCACCGACGTGTTGACTCTCACCGCCCGCCTGAGCCCGAGGATCCGTAGACGGTTCGGCCAATTCAGTACTGTTCTCGGGGCACCGCGTGGAAGATGGTGGACAGAAATTCGTTGCGGCAATAAGGAGCACGGTGAGCAGTTCGGAGTCAGAGTGGATCGACGAGGTCACCGAACCCGCCCCTGCTGAATCTCACGCTGCTGAACCTCACACTGCTGATCCGGTCGACGTCGATGCTCATCTGCTCAGCCGGATTCAAGCCGACATCGAGGAGTCCCTCCTCGGCGGACCGCGCTGCTTCACGCAATCGCAGATCGCGGAATTCGCCGGTGTGACACGCGAGCGTGCCGATCGTTTGTGGGTCGCGATGGGCTTTGCCGTCGACGAGGATCCCGACGCCGTCATGTTCACCCAGCAAGACGCCAACGCCCTCAAGACGATCATCGACATGGTCAATCGAGGAGTCATCTCGCAGAGCAGTGAGGTGGCTGCCGCCCGTTCACTGGGGCAGTCGATGTCGAGGTTGGCTGAGTGGCAGGTCTCGCTGATCAGCACACACATCATCGACCAGCTCGCTGACTCGGCAGATCACGAGCCCGAAGCGATCCGGAAGATCGTTCTGCGCCTCGGCGCCGAGATCATTCCCGCTGTCGAATCTCTGCAGACGTACGTGTGGAAGCGCCACGTCGCGTCGTCGACGGGCCGCAACGTCGGAAACCCGGGCGAAGAAGTAGCGAGTCGTGTTCTGGTCGTGGGTTTCGCCGACATCGTCGGGTACACCTCGCTGACCCGCGGCCTCGACTCCGCCGAACTCAACGATCTGCTCGAGCGGTTCGAGTCCGCGTCCACCGAAATCATCGGTCGCAACTACGGCTGGGTGGTCAAGACCGTCGGTGACGAGGTCATGTTTGCCGCTGAAAGTCCCCACCACGCCGCCGAGATCGCTTTGCAGATCCAGCAGGCGGTCCTCGCCGATCACGACGATCCGCAGCTTCGGGTGGGTCTGGCCATGGGGCCGACGTTGGTTCGCTTCGGAGATCTCTACGGTTCGGTGGTCAACAAGGCCGCGCGTCTCACCAGCTCTGCTCGTCCCGGCACTGTGCTGATCGACTCCGAGCTGGCCACCCAGCTCGGCTCGGACGCCAATTTCAAACTACGACACCTTCGTCCGCGACGAGTGCGCGGCATCGACAGGCTCGAGCAGTACGTCCTTCGACGCAACCTGGAGCCGTGAGCGTCAGCTCGACACTCCGCGTGCAGCCAGAAAGTCGTCCACGATCTGCTCACACGCAGCCTCCCCGAGAGGCGTCAGCGTGGCCAGCTTGGTGAGCACCAAAGGTCCGACCAACTGAGCAAGTGCGACGTCGTAGTCGTACTCCCCCAACGCGTCGATCGCGTCCGGCGAGCGCAGGATCCGATCGAACGCGTGTCGGTACTGCTCGAAAACCGTCTGGCGCAGCGATCGCAATTCGGGCTTGTCCGTGGACAGGGCATCGACGCTCGAATAACCCTTCAGTTCCGGCCCCAAGCCGAGCCAGCACATCGCCGTCACCTGGATCGGTGCGCTTTCGATGGCCTTGGCCTGACTGGTCAACAACTCGAGCAACTGCGCGCGGAGATCGCCTTCACCGGACATCTCCGGCACCGGCGGCAGTAGACGTGCAAATGCCGCGGCGAGTAACTCCGTGCCGCTGTCGAAATGGCGATACAGCGTCGCACGCGCGACGTTGGCCAACTTGGTGACGGCATCGATCGTCACGGCGTCGACGCCGCCTTCTGCCAGCAGCGTGGTCGCTGCGTCGAGCAACCTGGACCTGGAACGCTGTTTGCGCGGGTCCTCGTCGTTTCCCTGCTGTTCGATTCCCTGCTTGTCGATTCCCACCGTCACAACTTCAGTTATACCCACTTGGGGGTTGTGGAACTGCTGTTCTTGTAACGATACTGATGGTCTTGTTTCTATCGGGAGGTTTCGTGAGTAGCGATACGACGCTCGAACAGTCCACGTGGACCATCCGACAGATCTGGATGCTGACGGTCGCGTGCTGCGCCGTCGCGCTGGTCGTCGCAGCGATGGCCGCGCTCAACACGGCCCTTCCCGACTTGGCCCGCGATACCGGTGCAACACAGAGCCAGCTCACGTGGATCGTGGACGGGTACACGCTCACGCTGGCTTGTCTCTTGTTGCCGGCGGGCGCACTCGGCGATCGATACGGTCGACGAGAACTGCTCATGTTCGGACTACTCGTTTTTGCTGCCGGCTCGTCGATTCCGGTCTTCGCGGACGAACCGTCGTGGGTCATCGTCTCCCGCGTGATCTCCGGCGTCGGCGCCGCGTTTGTCATGCCGGCGACGCTGTCTCTACTCACTGCAGGTTTCCCGCCGGCGCAGCGTGCCCGCGCCGTCGGAGTCTGGTCCGGCGTCGCAGGGTCCGGTGCAATCGCCGGACTTGTCGTCTCCGGGTTGCTCCTCGAAAAATGGTCGTGGCATTCGATATTCGTCAGCCTGGCCGTCGTCTCAGTTCTCATCCTCGTGGTGTCGTTCACGATCGTGACGTCGAAGGACACGGAGGCAACTCCACTCGATCTACCTGGTACAGCGCTGATCGCCGGCTCGATCGGGCTGTTTGTCCTGGGGATGATCGAGGCGCCGGCCCGTGGTTGGCTCGATCCGGTAGTTCTCGCGTTGCTGGTCGGCGGAATTGCCATGACAGCAATCTTCAGCTGGGTCGAATTACGCACTCGCCACCCACTTCTGGACGTCAGACTGTTTGCCAATCGTGCATTCGGCAGCGGCGCAGCGTCACTGACCCTGCAATTCCTGGCGACTTTCGGCTTGTTCTTCCTGATCGTGCAGTATCTCCAACTGGTGCTCGACTACTCCCCCCTGCAATCGGCGCTCGCCCTGATGCCGATCGCTGTGCCGGTGATGGCGCTGTCCGTGGTTGCTCCCCTACTGATTCCGCGTATCGGCCTTCGCGCTCTCACCGCCACCGGGGTTGCCTTCCTCGGAACCGGAATTGCACTCCTGACGCGCTTGGATGCCAGTTCGACCTATGCCGAAGTCTGTGTTCCCTTGGTAGTGGCCGCCATTGGATTGGGTTTGTCGACAACCCCCGCCACTGCTGCCATCGTCTCCAACGCACCGGACTCCAAACAGGGGGTTGCCTCAGCAGTCAACGACGCAACCCGTGAGATCGGCTCCGCCATCGGCGTTGCACTGGCGGGAAGTATCCTCGCCGCCGGCTACGGAAATCACGTCCAGCCCGCGGTCGACTTGCTACCCGAACCGGCCAAGGAGCCGGTATCCGGTTCTCTGGCCGCCGCTCTCCACGTCGCCGAAGCAGCCGGGCCGCAGGGTGCCCAGTTGGCCGAATTCGCCCG
The DNA here is from genome assembly GCF_027854095.1 of Rhodococcus sp. C-2. Lineage (NCBI taxonomy): Bacteria > Bacillati > Actinomycetota > Actinomycetes > Mycobacteriales > Nocardiaceae > Rhodococcus > Rhodococcus sp. C-2. The sequence goes on from NZ_JAQGFI010000018.1 coordinate 27,649, forward strand.
TGAAGCCTTCATCAAAGGCATGGATCAAGGAGCACTCACGCTCGCTGCGATCATGTGGGTATCCGCGATCGTTCTGGGATTCTGGGCTCCGGGTCGTCAGCGAGACTGACCGCCTCGTCGGTACGCCGGGGCCTTGGTCGTCTGCTCCGACTGCAGAGTCTGCAGGAGGGGCATCGACCGGAGCGGCACCACAACCGAGAGAACCATGACGCTGGTCGACCGGGTGGCTATCCCCGACCGATTCAGTTCGAGCAGCGTCGCTTGCAAATCCTCGTGCGACGCAGCGGCAATCCGGCACAGCACGTCGCCGGAGCCGGTGGTGGCAAAGGCTTCGAGCACACCGGGGATTGCCTCGAGTTCCGCTGTGACGGTGTCGAGCGCCCCCTGGGCGATCTGCAAAGTCACGAATGCCTGTACTCCGAAACCCGCTGCAGCCAAATTGACGTGCGGCGCGTATCCGGCGATGACGCCCGCATCTTCCATCCTTTTCAATCTCGCCTGCACTGTCGCCCGCGCAACCTTGACCTGACGCGAAAGCTCCAACGCACCGGCTCTCGGGTGCTTGTTCATCGCGTCCAACAGAGCCAGATCCACTGCGTCGAGATTCACGTCTGCTCCACTCGTCGTTCAACTATGCAAATTGCCTACAAAACAGTGCCACCATCTTCGCATTCCGGCGCTGTGTCTACTTTCAACTACCTCCGTTGACTACCCAACCTCTGAAGGACTTATCTGTTTGTACTGGCAGTGCCGAACATAACTCGAGCACCGCGCTGTGTACATCGCACTCAGAGGGGACTCACCATGACCGTCGAACAGACTCTCACCGACGACGAACAGTTGGCCGGCCTGGATCTGGAGCAATTACGCCAGCTGGTCGGACTGGTCGAGTACGACAGCGATCACGATCCCTTCCCGGTGAGTGGTTGGGACGGCCTCGAATGGATCGTCGGAAACGCCACGCAGACTTCACATTTCTTCCAGTCCGCATTCGGCATGGAATTGGTGGCCTATTCAGGCCCGTCGACGGGAAACCGCGACCACCACGCGTTTGTACTCAAGAGCGGTGCCGTGCGCTTTGTCGTCAAAGGTGCTGTGGATCCGACAAGCGAGTTGATCGCGCATCACAGCCGTCATGGCGACGGCATCCGCGACATCGCGCTCAGCGTCCCTGACGTGGACAAGTGCATCGCGCACGCCATCACCCAAGGTGCGACGGTGTTGAGCGAACCGCACGACGTCACCGACGAGCACGGCACCGTTCGCCTGGCCAGCATCGCGACGTACGGCGAGACTCGGCACACCCTCGTCGACCGTTCCCGCTACACCGGCCCTTACCTTCCCGGATACGTCGAACGGACGTCGTCGTACCGCAAGCGTGACGGCGCGCCCGAGCGCATCTTCCAGGCCCTCGACCACGTCGTCGGCAACGTCGAACTCGGCAAGATGGACCAGTGGGTCGACTTCTACAACCGGGTCATGGGATTCACCAACATGGCCGAGTTCGTGGGCGGCGACATAGCCACCGACTACTCCGCGCTGATGAGCAAGGTCGTCTCGAGCGGCAATCACCGAGTCAAGTTCCCACTCAACGAACCTGCCATCGCGAAGAAGCGGTCACAGATCGACGAGTACCTCGAGTTCTATCAAGGTCCCGGCGCTCAGCATCTCGCGCTTGCGACCAACGACATCCTCGGAGCAGTCGATGCTCTGGTCGACGAAGGAATCGAGTTTCTCTCTACTCCGGCTTCGTATTACGAGGATCCCGAATTGCGCGCGCGTATCGGAGAGGTTCGAGTTCCGATCGAGGAATTGCAGAAGCGAGGCATCCTCGTCGACCGCGACGAGGACGGCTATCTTCTTCAGATCTTCACCAAGCCGATCGGAGATCGTCCCACCGTGTTCTTCGAGATCATCGAACGCCACGGCTCACTGGGATTCGGACTGGGAAACTTCAAAGCCCTGTTCGAAGCGATCGAGCGTGAGCAGGCCGCGCGGGGCAACTTCTGAGGTAGGTCAGCTGTTTTCGGTCCACGCCCAGACCACCGCGGGTCGCCCGGTGGCACTGACCCGGACTCGTTCGTCCGTACGTTCCAGCCCTGGCAACGCTTTGAGCGTCCGGTTCAAATTGCCCGGGTCCGGACGCACACCGGAAAGCTCCTCCGCCACGGCCAGCGCGTACGACGCCGGAAACGACGGACCCAGTAGTGCCCGCGTGAATGCCTGATCTCGCCACAACAGGGTGTCAGCAAGGATCGGGCGGGTATCGGCGACTATCCGATTGTGGTCGAACGCAAGGTCCCCCGGGTTGTCCCAGCTCACCCATTCGGCCGAACCCGGCACCTCGTCCGACGAGATCACTGCCCACATGGTCACCGAGAGCGTCGGACCGCGGGGGTCGCGATTGGGTTCGTCGAACACGGTCAATTGACCGCTGACGAGGATCTTCTCGTCGGGAATTCCGAGCTTGGTGGTCACGGCTCGCCTGGCGGCGTCCTGCAACCGCTCACCGGCGCCCAGCAGTACACCGGGCAGCGCCAACTGCCCGGTGTACGGCTCCGCTTGCCGCGGAGTGACGGCAAATCGCAACATCCCGGGTTCCGGATTGCCGAACCGGAGCGCGATGACATCGATCGAGACAAGTGACTGGTCCACACCGTCCATCATGCAGGCACTGGGCATCGCATCTGACGATCGACCCGGTCGGCACCGTTCGCGGTCAGCACTACCGGCGCACCCATTTCCTCGCTCAGATACCGGGCGAAATCCTCCGGGTCGGCCGGAAGTTCCTTCGGCACGACCCCTACGGCTTTCAGGGAATCTGTCAGCGCCTGCTGGTGATCGAGATCCTTCCACTCTCCGACCGGAACGAACGGCAATCCTTCGTACGCGTGCACCCCGTGGATCGGGACGCCTGCAGCCCGCGCGCGATCCATCGCGTCGAGATGAGTAAGCGCCAAACCGTCGGCGCCACCGCTCACCTCGATTGCGTAGTGCAACAACAACTCGTCGAGGTGGCCCATCCGGAATCCGCCTTGATACTCACCCGTCCCGTTGTGCAGCTCGGGCAACACCTTCGCCAGCTCCGGATCCTCCGTCGGGAAGGGCCCAGCTCCGTGTCGTGTCATGTACGTGCGAGTGACGCCGAGTACGTAACTGTCCCGGCCCAACTCGTCGATCATCGCTCGCGCGTTGGACGGCTCGACCGTCGACCATGTGGTGTGTGGGTGAAACCCCCGCCACTCGTCGAGAAGGACACCTTGTGCCCCCTCGAATACCAGACGACCACCGGCGCCCAACGCGCCCAGCGCATCCGGGTCGGCGATGTCCACGACGGCACCGAATTCCGCGTACATGTCGACCATGTCGTCGATCGGCGGAAAACCGTGGCGACTCTCCGCGATCAACGGTCCGTAGAATGTGGCCAACGCCGACAACTTACGACGCAAGGAGTCAGGTCGCCGGCAGTCTCCCACCGTAGGCGCATTCGCAACTTCGAGCGCATACGCCGCGGTCTCACCGATCCCCTTGCCACACGAGCCGTGTCGGTTACCGCCGCGAGCATCCTCACGAGCCCTGTTGGCGGCCACGTGAATCGGCGTCGTCAACAATGCGCGCGCGTCGATCCGTATCAAATCGAACGGATTTCGAACTCCGAGCGCTTCCAGAGCACGCGCCTCCCGGGCGAGCGCGATGGGCTCGAACAACACGAATCTCGAGAGAAACGTCGGGACGCCGGAGAGCGTTCCCGAACCGAACTGCGAAAACGTGTGGTGGCGCTCGCCGACCGTCACGTTGTGCGCTGCCTGTGCCCCACCGTTGAACCGGACCACTGCGGCCACACCCAAATCGGCTTGGTCGGAGCAAAGCCAATCGACGGTTGCTCCCTTCCCCGCATCTCCGAACCCGAGGTCTACGACGATGATATCGCGGTCTTCGAACGGCTCCATCATGCTCTCCTTCTATGCGAAATCAACATCGTCCGTATCGGTTCCGAGATCGTGGGGCAACCCGGCCACCGTCGCGGTGCTGCGCCCTGGAATTAGAGCGAGAGCCTTGCCGACGGTCTCGGCTTCAGCTCTTGAACCGATGTCGCGGAGATCCGCCAGTCCGTCACGCAGGTCGATGCGGTCCTCGCCGATTCCGACCGTCAGCGCGATCAGTTCGCACACCGCAGCGGGGTCGTCGAGTTTGACGAAGCGTTCACCGAGCAACTTCTTCCAGTGATCCGCGATTTCCGGATCGTTGAAGTACGACGACTGATCTGGCAGAACGAAGTAGACATTCCATCTTTCTTCGAGTTCACGGTAGATCGACGAGACCGATACGTCCTGACGTACCTTGTCGCCGATCACCGAACGGATGTGACGAGCCGAGAGTCGCGGCTTGTTCAGCTCGTCGCCGATGATGAAGAGGTAGCCTTTCCTTCCACGCTTCTCCCAGGCATCCGTACTGGTGTGGCGCGCCATGAAATATGCTGCCAATTCATAGCTTTCCGACTTCTGTCCACCACCGTTGCCCTCGAGGAAGATGGTCCGAAGCTGCTCGTCCATCGCGTTACCCGACTCGAACTGGCCGACTTGTAGTGGCACCTGATCGGAATCGGCGTCGCCGATACCACCGAACAGAATCTGCGGATCATCCGCGTATCCCTTGCGTTGCAGCAGCCCGTGCAGCTTTCCGAGCTTGTCCTGCATGATTCGAGGAACAGCGCCCATCGAGCCGGTGACATCGAAAAGCACTGCTATCGGGAGAGAATCGGGGTGCCCGGCCGAGTCTCGGCATTCACGCTTGTCGACGCCGAAGGGGTCGAGGGTCGGGTCCGCTTTCCAACTGCTTCGCGGACGCGACCGAAGCGAATCGGTGTAACCGAAATCGTCGACACCGCGTGCGGCACGAAAAGTCTTGCCCGCCAAATAGGTGTTGTCGTCCCAGTATCCGTAGCCCATGACAATCACTGTCCTTTCGTGGATGGAACGGCGAACGGACGAAATGTCCGCTGGCCATAGAGAAGATCGAGGAGTTCGTCGAACTCACCCAGTAGGTCGACCGCGTCGGGACGCAATCTCGGGTTGTCCTGCATGCAGCCGTCGGCAAACACCTTCATCCGTTCGTGGGTTTGCTCGCCCAGCATTCGGAGCATCAAATGATGAGCCATGTAGACGTCCCAGGCCGGAGACGCTCCTTCGCCGAGTTCCGGTGGGTACGAATCACGATCGGAACCGATCGTCGCCACCGGGCGGCTGCCCGTACGGGTGCCAAAGGACCAGCCGACCAGCACCACCCCGTGCCGATCAGGCTCGATCAGCACGTTCTCCGCGGTAATCGCGGTGTGCACCCAACCAGTCGCATGCGCTGCTGCCAGAGCCCGAAGTAGCCGTCGGTGCATCCACGCCCAGTCCCGTGGATCGAGGCCACCTGGATACGCCTCACGGACGTCGGCGAGACTCACAAAACCTTCGGTCAGATCGTCCAACACATCGATCTGACGTCTCGTGCCGCTGCCCACATGGGTGATTTGATCGATCAATCGCGGGAAGTACGAGACTGCCCAACCGGCTTCGCACGAATTCTCGATGTCCGTCAACACATTCCGTTCGGCCTCGATCATCGAGTTCGCCAGAGGGTCTCGCGGAATCTTCAGTACGACACCGGCATCGGACCGGTACAGGTTAGCGACCGAGCCGCGCGCTACCAGTCCACCCAACGTGTACTCGCCCCGCTCGCCGACATAAACGGGCCGAGAATCTGCCGGCTCGAACTCCGCTGTCCAACTGCGGTATAGCTCGTTCAACCGAGATGTTGCGGCCGAGTATCGCACCCGATCTTCGGGCTTCGCCCGGTCCGGATGAATGGCTGAGGCGAGCCGATGAAAACGACGCTTTGCAGCGCGACGGGTGTCGAGATCGCTGGAGTCTCCCCCGAACACATCGGCCGAAACTCGTGCTGCCTCGACGATTTCAAGTGCCGTGCTGATCGTTTTCATGGTTTTAGTCTAACCGACTAAAACGAAGACGGCAAGAATGCATATTCCATCCGAGTACATGCGCATCACATCAGGACACGGCAATCACCTGTCGGCACCGAGGGCTGAAACAGCTTTGCGTAGCTCGATCACCGCCGGACTGCTGTCGCCCTCACGGGTACACAGATCGATCGAACACTGCTCGATATCGGAAATGCGCACGAAACTGATATCCGAGCGGGTGTAGTACTCGGCAATGGTTGCTGCCGTTATCACCACCGCCCGACCGTTGGCGACAACCTCGAGCGCTTCGTCCATCGTGCGGACAGAGGGACCGTACCGGACGGGTACACCACTGGGGCGCGGGTCCACCGACCACCATTTCACCCATTCGGGTGGCGCACCGTCACTCGAAACCTGCACAGTCCCATCTATTTCAGAAATCTCGATACTCGTACGGCCCGCCAGTCGGTGTCCTCGAGGCAGGGCCACCACCCGCGGTTCGACGCCGATCCGTTCGAGCACCACACCGTCGAGCACCGGCAGTGGAGGGCGCACGAAGGCGGCATCGACGGTCGCGCTCGCCACCGCGGAAACCTGTTGGGACCAGTCCAATTGGACCAGCTCCACCTCCGCATGCAACGAATCGATCACCGCACGTCCCAAACTTCCGGCCGCCCCGTTGATGAATCCGATCCGCAACCGCCTGGCCCGCCGACGCTCGAGTGCGTCGAGCCCGTTCATCGCGCGGACGGCGAACTCGAGAGCGGGCCGTGCATCCGCGACGAACACCTCACCCGCGGCGGTGAGCACCACCGGGTGCGAACTGCGATCGATCAACTCGGTTCCCACCTGCTCCTCGAGTCGACGAATCTGCTGACTGAGAGCAGGCGCCGTGACGAACAACCGGTCTGCCGCTCGTCCGAAGTGCCCTTCCGCCACGACGACGAGCAACGAGGACACCAACCGCAGATTCAGATCTTCACCTCTTCTCGCCTTTTTCATTACCGTCCATTCGGTTGTCTTAGGCCGCCGTTCGCCAGCAAAGTGATGACCATCACGGTATCTGAACAGCGGAGTTAAGCAAACCGGCAATTGTCGAACGAAGTTCTACATGTACAGCGAATGCCACGTCAGGTCACAGTTGTCGCAGATCCGGACAGCCCGCCGAATCCGCGAAACCAGGAGATGTGATGAGCAAGTACGAGCACGAATTCGTCCACATGATGGATGGCGTCGAAAAGCAATTGGAAACCATCGACAATCCGCGGCACCAGAAGATCCTCCGAAACTACCGGCGCCACGCATTGCTCGAGGTCTCCGGTCGTTACAAGGAAATCCTCTCGCCCGACATGACCGTCGAAGAACCCGTCTACCGGTTGTTCGAAGACGGGCAGTCGATTGTTCTGGACGGCATGGACGCCGTCACCAACTTCTACCAGTCACTCGCCGAGACGGACACCCTTGTCATGTGGACCGGACAGTCCGACTTCGCGGTCTCCGACAGCGGATTCTCGGGTGAGACTCTCTTCAGTCAATTCGTCCCAGGATCGATTCTGGGAGACGGGGTGTTCGGCGCGGTGCACGAATCGGGTGGATCCACCCCCGCAGCCCCCGAACAGTCGTCGGACATCGACCCCGACGGTTGGTATCTCGTGCGTCGGACCTTGGCATTTGTCTGGCCGTACGACGAGCAGGGGCGACTCATCGGTGAGCATGTCTACGAAGATTCTGCTTCGAAAGTCGTGACCAAGGTGGACCCGAGCGAAGTCATCACGGCGGCGCGCGCAGCCGAACTGCTTGCCCCACTGCTCGAAACGCACCTGCCGTGAGCGCGCCCGTAGCCATTGTCACCGGCGCAGCTGCCGGGTTGGGCGCCGCTATTGCCGAGCGCCTTGCGGAGGACTTCGGCACCCTGCTTCTCCTCGACATCGAAGAGGCCGCACTCGCCGACACCGCAGCACGCCTGGAAAGCCTTGGCGTAGCAGTCCACACGGCACGATGCGATGTTCGACGTGAAGGTGACGTCAAGAACGCCTTCGACGTGGCTGCATCGGCCGGAAGCCCGACTGCACTCGTCAACGGCGCCGGAATCGGCGTCTTCACTCCGTTCCTCGAGATCACCGAAGACCAGTGGGACAACACCTTTGCGGTGAACACCAAGGGCAGCTTCCTGATGTGCCGCGAATTCGTGAGCAGAACCGAGGGTCCGGCAGCGATCGTCAACATCGCGTCGATCGGTGCCCGCTTGGGCGGTGACATGCTCGCGCACTACGGACCGTCGAAGGCCGCCGTGATCGAGATGAGTCACAGCGTCGCCCGGATCGGTGCGACTCGAGGACTTCGCTCGAATACGGTCATGCCCGGCCTGATCCTCACCGACATGTGGCTTCGAACCATCAAGGAACTGCGTCGACGCGATCCCTCGCTCACAGATGTTTCCGATGCTGACGTCTTCGATTCTTTTGTCGCACAGATGGTTCCGATGGGTCGAGCTCAGACGCCCGGAGACATCGCCGAGATGGTCGCCTTCTTGCTCAGTGACAAGGCTCGCAACGTCACCGGCCAGACGATTGCCGTCGACGGCGGCGCCGTGATGACCTGATCGGGTCGATGGCGGTCAGCCCCAGCGCGACTGGCCGCCGTCGAGCGGGATCGTGGCACCCGTGAGGTACCCGGCGTCTTCGCTGACGAGGAAGACGACGGCACGACCGATGTCGGTCTCGGGGTCTCCGACGCGTCCCAGCGGAATACCTGCGACAAATGCCGCTGCCTCTTCGGGATTCTTTTCCATCCACCACTGCAACGCGGGAGTCTTGGCGTGCGGGGCAACATTGAGAACGCGAATGTTGTCCTTGCCCCATTCGCAGGCGGCAGCGCGGGTCAACGAGCGCATGCCTTCTTTGATGGAACCGTAAGCGCCGTAGTTACTGGCATCCCAGCGCACCGCCGCCGAGGTGACCATGTTGATGATGACGCCACCGCCACGACTGTTCATGTGGGGGTACGACGCCTGCATCATGCGCAGGGTGGCGAGCGGCCCCGTCGCGAAGGAACGCTCGAAGTCTTCGTCGAGCACGCTCGAGAGTGGGCCGGGCTTGCAGTCGTTGGCGTTGTTGACCAGGATGTCGATTCCGCCGAACAGTTCGACGGTACGGTCCACGGCGTCGGTGATGTCGTCCTTCTTGCTGACGTCGCAGACCACCGCCTCACCGCGCGCACCGATGTCAGCCAGTAGTCCGCACGTGGTGTGCAACTTGGATTCGGTGCGGCCGGCAACGGCGATCACGGCGCCCTCTTTGGCCAAGGCCAGGGCAATCCCCTGCCCGATTCCCTGACCCGCACCGGTGATGAGTGCGACTTTGCCTTCGAGCTTGCCCATGTGACTACTCCAATGTCCGTCGACGCAGAGGTCCCTTTTGCGGGAGGGACCGGTCGATTCTGGTGACTGCCGCTGTTTGTCGTCTACACTCGACCTACAAAACAACCAAGCACTTGCTTGACCCTAAGGTGTGCGACCACGTCGCGTCAATCACATTGGGCGGCAATTCAGCTCGGCACCGCACCAGGAAGGCTCCACCGTGACACTGCCCAACCCCGTCGATTTCAGCGGACGCTCGGTGATCGTCACCGGCGGCACCAAAGGCATCGGCTACGTCATCGCCGAAACCTTCCTCGCCGCGGGTGCGAACGTGCTGGTCTGTGGCCGTAACGAGCCCGAAAACCTACCCACTGCCGACGGTCGTAGCGCAGCCTTTCGCGCCACGGACGTCCGCGATCCCGCCGACGCCGCAGCTCTCGTCCAGGATGCCGTCGAGCGCTTCGGCCGTCTGGACGTCCTGGTCAACAACGCCGGCGGCTCCCCCGACGCCGACGCTGCGACGGTGTCACCCCGCTTCGTCGAGAAGATCGTGGCCCTGAACCTGTTGGCACCCTTCAACGTTGCCCAGGCCGCAAATGCAGTGATGCAGACTCAGGACGACGGCGGCGCCATCATCAACATCGGCAGTGTCTCGGCGATCGACCCGCAGCCCGGAACCGCGGCGTACAGCGCAGCCAAGGCAGGCCTCCTCGTTCTGACCAAGGCATTGGCCCTCGAATGGGCGCCGAAGGTCCGGATCAACCACATCACCACCGGCCTGATCCGTACCGAGGCTGCCGCCGAGGTCTACGGCGCCGACGGCGGCGCTGCGGTCACCAGGACCATTCCGATGGAGCGCATGGCCGTGCCGGCCGATATCGCCAACTCCTGCCTGTTCCTGGCGAGCCCGCTCTCCTCGTACGTGAACGGCGCCGACATCGCCGTTCACGGCGGCGGTGAGTACCCGGCTCGCTACATGGCGACCCACCAGGATTGAAACAAATACGAAGCAGCCCCTGAGCGGATTCGCTCGGGGGCTGCTTCTTCGTGTGAACAACTGCGGGGCGCGACGAGGGGTCAAGCACCCCGCAGTTGAGTCTGGAGGGACTAGCGAGCGGAGAAGCTCACTCGTGCACCGGAAATCGCTACCTGATCACCCTTGGTGACCTGGAAGGCCAGGTCGTCGGGAGTTCCCCACGCAACGATGGACGGCGCCTCACCCGGATGGATCGCCGCAGCGAATCGACCTTCGAGACTGACAAGATCAGCCGGATGCACTCCGGCGACCCGAGCAAGCTCGAGTGTGCTGGCGGCCAACGTGCACAGGCCGTGCATGATCGGACGCGGCTGGTTGATCCGCGCCGCAGCCTGGGGATCGATGTGGATGTGGTGCTTGTCGCCCAGGAGCCGGTACATCGCCGTCTGGTTCTCCGCTGTGGTCAGCACACCGGTCAACGAAGGCTCGCCGGTCGGCTCCGCCGGACGTGAGGGTCCACGTTCTCCGCCGAATCCACCGGCACCGGGGGCAAAAAGTGACCAGGTCGCGACGAAGTATTCGCACTCCACCTTCACTTCGAACACGGCCGCTGCGCCCTTGTCCCACACCTCGCCGACCGAAGCCTTCAAGGTCACGTCACCGCTACGCGGAAGCGGAGCAAGCACTTTCAGCTCTTGCGAGCCGTGCAGTGCCGTCGAGGTGTCGAAGGCGCCCGCCGAACCCAGAGCGTCGGGAGCCCACTGCGCCAGCGTCAGAGCAAAGGTCGGCAGTACCCGAAGCTGATCCTCGAAGACGAGGTCCAGCTCGGTCGCCTTGGCGCCCACGGCAAGTGCGTACAGGATCGCGTCGCGCTCGGTGTACGACACGGTGCGGGTCCCGAGATCGGCTCCACGCCAATCGCCGGCGGTCTTCGCAGCTTCCGAAGTTGTCACTGTCTTTTCCTCTCTCAAACAGCGCCGAGAACGAGACCGCTGGTGGGTACTGCTGTTCCGGCTGTGACCAATACGTTTTCGACGCCCTCGGGCTGGTTGGTCGACGTGCCTCGCACCAGTCGCACACCTTCGGCAATTCCGTTGACACCGTGCAGGTACGCCTCGCCGACCTGACCACCGTGAGTGTTGGACGGCAGGCGTCCACCGATCTCGAGGTTGCCTTCGCGGATGAAGTCCTTGGCTTCGCCTGGCTTGCAGAAGCCCAGTTCTTCGAGCTGGGGAAGCACCAACGGAGTGAAGTGGTCGTACAGGATCGCGGCGTTGATGTCGTCCGGTGTCAGGCCGCTCTGGCCGTACAGCTGACGAGCAACCAAGCCCATCTCCGGGATACCCGAGATGTCGGGCCGGTAGTAGCTGGTCATCATGTGCTGATCCTTGCTACTGCCCTGAGCGGCGCCCTTGATGACGACGGGCTTGTTGGCCAGATCCTTTGCGCGCTCGGCAGAGACGATGACCAATGCCTGGCCGCCGTCGGTTTCCTGGCAGCAGTCGAGCAGGTGCAGCGGCTCGGCGATCCAGCGCGAGTTCTGATGGTCCTCGAGCGTGATCGGACGCTCGTAGAACCAAGCAGCCGGGTTGTTGGCGGCATGCTTGCGCGCCACCACTGCAACTCGTCCGAAGTCCTCACTCGTCGCACCGTACTGGTGCATGTAGCGGCGGGCGAACATGGCGACCCACTGAGCGGGAGTCGACAATCCCTGCGGAGTCATCCACGCATATGCCGCGCGATCCGCGGTGCTGTCCATGGGGCGATCGTGCTGCCCTAGGCCGTAGCGCACACCGGAGCGCTCGTTGAAGGCGCGGTAACAAACCACGACGTCGGCAACACCCGTCGCAACTGCCATGGCCGCCTGCTGCACGGTGGCACACGCAGCGCCGCCACCGTAGTGAATGCGCGAGAAGAACTTCAGCTCGCCGAGACCACAGTTGCGAGCCACGATCGCTTCGCCGTTCGTCTCCGACGTGTAGGTGGACAGACCGTCGACCTCGGACGGATCGATACCGGCGTCAGCGAGTGCCGCGACGATGGCCTCACACGCCAACTGCAGTTCGGTGCGGCCGGAGTTCTTGGAGAACTCGGTGGATCCGATGCCGACGATGGCGGCGGCTCCCGAGAGTGGGCTGATCGCCATCAGGGCCTCTCCTCTTCCTTGAAAGCGACTGCGACGGTGCCGGATGCATGGTTGCCGAGGCTGTTTGCACCCTGCACCTTGACCACGACCACTCCGTCTTCCTTGGACACGACCTCACCGGTCATCGTCATGGTGTCACCCGGGTAGTTGGGCGCCCCGAGACGAATGGCGATGCGGCGCAGGGTCGATGCAGATCCGGCCCAGTCCGTGACGTATCGACCGACAAGACCGTTGCTCGTGAGGATGTTCATGAAGACATCCTTCGAGCCACGCTCCTGGGCCAGGCTCGGATCGTGGTGCACGTCCTGAAAATCGCGAGTGGCGATTGCCGTGGCGACGATCAACGTGCGGGTCAGCGGGATCGCCAACTCGGGCAATGCCTCTCCGACAACGACGTCTGCGTAACTGCGACCGGCAAGTACGGTCATGCGAGCACCTCCACACCGGATGCGAGCTGCGCACCCAGACGCGCTAGATCGGAGCTGGAACCACCGAGGGTGGCAGCAATCTGCTTGCCCCACAACAGGTGACGGTGAACCGGGTAGTCGGTGTCGACGCCCATGCCGCCGTGAACATGCGTGGTGCGATGCACGACGCGCTGTCCGCCGTCGGTAGCCCACCACTTGGCGACCAGTACCGAGGTGCCGAGATCCAGTCCCTCGGAGATGCGCCAGGCGGCCTGCCACAGTGTCACGCGCATCGCTTCGAGATCGATGTAGCAGTCAGCGAGTTGATGATTGACGGCCTGGAAGGTCGCCAGCGGACGGCCGAACTGCTTGCGGCCGTTCAGGTACGTGACGGCCTGCGCGACTGCACCCGAGCCGACGCCCCATTGGATTGCGGCCAATGCCAGCTGAACGCGGTCGATCAGCCACGGAACCGTGGTGCCGTCAGCCGCACCGATCAGCTGCGCGGGGGCACCGGCAAAGGTGACGTTGGCACAGATCTCCCAACTGGTGGACTGCGTCTGTTCGAGCGTCACTCCCTCGGCACTCAGGTCGACCAGCAGCAGTGCCGTACCAGTGGAAGCGGTTGCCGAAACGAGAGCAAGGTTCGCGACGTGAGTCATCGGCACTACTGCCTTCTCACCCGTCAGAGTCCAGTTGCCGTCGGCGTCCTGCTCAGCCGTGGTCAGTGGGTCGCCGCCAGTGTACGGACCGAACTCTTCGAGACCGACGGTCAGGAATCGACTGCCGTCGGCAACTCCCGGAAGGAGTTCGGCGCGAAGGGAATCAGAGCCGAATTCGTTGACAGCCAATGCTGCAAGGGTCGTTTCCCAGATCGGCACGGCCGCAACGTGACGTCCCTGCTGTTCGAGCAGTGCGTACAGCTCGGACAAGCCGAGGCCACCGCCGCCGAACTCCTCCGGCAGGGCGATACCGAGCAACCCGGTGCTCGCGAGTTCGCGCCACAGTTCACGGTCGACGCGCTCGGCGGAGAGTTCGATCTCCTTGGTGCGCTCGATCGTTGCCTTGCTGGTGAAGACCTCGTCGGCCAGTGCGCGAATTGCTTCCTGCTCTTCGCTGAAATTGAAGTCCATCAGTGCTCCTCGCGTACGGCCGGCCGGAACGCGGGAAGCGTCAGATCCGGGTCGGCGTCGATCCAGTCAAGTTCCACGGGCATGTCGACCACGACATCTTCGGGCGCGATACCCACCATGTTGGCGATCAATCGGGTTCCCTCTTCGAGTTCGATTACCGCAACGATGAGCGGGTAGTCGAACGCGTCGATCTTGGGGTGATGATTGACCACGAAGCTGTACACCGTGCCACGCCCCGACGCGTCGATCGTGTCCCACTCGAGTGACTGGCACTCGCCGCACATCGGGCCGGTGGGATGACGCAACGTCTTGCAGGACGTGCAGCGCTGGATCACCAGACGGTGCTCCTTGGCCGCTTCGAACCAGAAAGCATTGTCCGCGTTGAGAGCCGGACGCGGACGCAGTGCACGAGGAGCTTCGGGCGCAGCAGATTCCTGAGGTTTGAACCGCAGCGTCCGCCACCGCTGGGTGCCGACAACCTGATCGTCACCGTTGCGGTAGGTCTTGAGCGTCGTGACGAAGTGTCCGACACCGAGGCCGGTCTTCTTCTCCGGCGAAATCGACTCGATGACCTCGGTGTAGTTAACGCGATCGCCTGGGCGCAGTTCGGCGAAGAACTCCTGATCGGAATCGGTGGCCACGACAGAGCTGTAGCCGGCTGCGTCGAGGGTGGCGATCAGATCGGTCCACACCTGCGACGGGTCGTTGCCCGCCATCTTGTCGGTAAAGGTCCGCATGATCCAGACCTGAAGCATCTGAGCGGGAGCGACGACGCCGTCACGGCCGGTGGCGCGGGCAGCTTCGTCGTCGAGGTAGACGGGGTTGGTATCGCCCATGGTCTCGGCCCAATGCCGGATCATGGGGATGTTGACCTCGTCTGGCCCCCAGGTGGTGGGAACAAGCGTCTGGCCGACAAAAGCGTCGAGTTGCGCCGAAATGTCGCTCACTTGACCCTCTTTTCGCGAACGAGTCCCAAGCCGATGGTGCCGACCATGTCACGCAGAACTTCGTTGACGCCGCCGCCGAAGGTGTTCACGACACCCTGACGCGAGATCTGCTCGATCTGACCGGCAAGCAGAGCGCCCGGAGACTCGGGGCGGATGCGACCGGCGGAGCCGAGAATTCCGAGCAGGGTGCGGTAGACGTCGACGTGAGTCTCGGTCCCGTACGTCTTGGTGGCACCGGCGTCGGCTCCGGAGAGCGTGTCCTGTGCGACGGCTGCCGTCATCTTCCAGTTCAGCAGTCGCATGGCCTCGAGCTTGGCGTGTGTGCGAGCGAAGTCCTGTTGCACCCACGGGATGTCGATGGCGCCGTTTTCCTTGGCCCAGTCCAGGACCAGGTTCCACAGACCGTACGTGCGACCACCGATGGCCGCCAGGCCGATTCGCTCGTGGTTGAGCTGAGCCGTGATGAGCTGCCAGCCGCCGTTGACCTCGCCGACAACGTCCTTCGACGGAACTCGAATGCCGGAGTAGTACGTGGACGTCACCATCAAGCCGCCGACGGTGTTGATCGGTGACCACTCGAAGCCTGCATCCTCGGTGGGGACGATCAGGATCGAGATTCCCTTGTGCTTGGGGGCATCCGCGTCGGTGCGGCAGGCCAGCCACACGTAGTCGGCAGTGTTGGCGCCACTGGTGAAGATCTTGTTGCCGTCGACGATCCACTCGTCACCGTCGAGGACTGCGCGGGTCTTGAGCGAAGCCAAGTCCGTTCCGGCCTCCGGCTCGGTGTACCCGATTGCGAAGACGATGTCGCCGGCCAGGATGCCGGGCAGGAAACGTTCCTTCTGTTCTTCGGTGCCGTACTTCATCAACGTCGGTCCGACGGTATTGACCGTCACGAAGGGAAACGGCAGACCTGCGCGCTGAACCTCGTCGAAGAACACGAACTGCTCTTCGATGGAGCGTCCCTGTCCACCGAATTCCTTGGGCCAGCCGATACCGAGCCAACCGTCCTTGCCCAGCAACTTCACGATCTCGCGGAAGTACTCGCCACCCACACCTTGCTCGCCGGCCGCGCGACGCTTCTCTTCCGGCAGCAGCGCCGCGAAGTACGCGCGCAACTCCTTGCGGAGCTCCTGCTGCTCGGGCGATTCCCTCAGATCCATCGCTGTTTCTCCTATGGCATTCATGGCTGGCAACTCTTGGCCTGGACGCTAACCAGATGCCCAGGTGGGCGCTGTGAGTGTCTCGATGAGCGGGAAGCCGAAACATGAGCGGCGTCACATAGGGTGAGATATGCGCATGGACTCCTCGGATCGCGTCGCTCTCACCGACTTGGCCGCCAGGTACGCACAGGCCGTCGACCGCCGAAACATCACTGCACTTGCGGCTCTCTTCACTGACGACGTGGCATTCGTCTTGCCGCCGGCACTGAACGGAACGGGTGCGCCGACGGAGATACGTGGGAACTCCGTCGTCAGTAGTTCGGTGGTCGATGCCGTCTCACATCTGCACTCGACCCGGCACATCGTCGAGCAGCAGATCCTCGACCTCGACGGCCCCACCACCGCACACGGTGAGGCTTACTGCTCCGCTCACCACATCTATCCGCGGGGCGAGGGCCACCGGGACAACCGGATCGAGATTCGTTACCAGGACAGCTTCGAAAAGATCGACGGCACCTGGCTGTTCTCGCGTCGCGAACTGGTAGTCGATTTTGCCGAGGACGTTCCGGTCATCCTGCTCGGACAATAGGTACATGAAAAAATCGCGGTGATTCTGTATCTCCTCACGGGAGGTTTACCGGGCTAGCGTTCAGCAACTGTCACGCCATCTCGGCGTGCGTTCGGCTATGTCTTGGAGATTCACATGTCACGCTCGCGCACCAGAAGATTCCTCGCTGCCTTCGCAGTGGCCGCCGTCGCAGTCGGAACCGTAGCCGCGTGCTCGAGCGACAACTCCTCCGACGAGAACGCACCTCTTCGCATCGTCGCTTCTTCGGTTCCGCACGCCGAGATCCTGAAGTTCGTCGAAGAAAAGGGCCTGCTCGGTGACACCAAGATCGAGGTCAGCGAGATCACCGGCGATCTCGACGCCAACGAGGTGCTCGAAGCCGGAGACACCGACGCCAACTTCTTCCAGCACGTGCCGTACCAGGAATCGTGGTCGAAGGAAAAGGGTGTCGACGACCTGGTCGCCGTGGCGAAGGTCCACGTCGAGCCCCTCGGTGCATATTCCAAGAAGGTCACCAACGTGGCCGACCTGCGCCAGGGCGCAACGGTCGCTTTGTCCAACAACGTGACGAACTTCGCCCGTGGGCTGTACCTGCTGCAGCAGGCCGGTTTGATCAAGCTCGATCAGCAGTTGGGCGCCCCCGGCACCGACATCACGCAGATCAGCGAGAAGAACATCATCGACAACCCCAAGGGACTCACGTTCACCCAGGTCGATCCCCCGCAGCTGCCGCGCACGCTCGACGACGGAAATGTCGATCTCGCAATCATCAACGGCAACTACGCAATCGAAGGTGGCCTCAACCCGGCCAAGGACGCCCTGGTGCTCGAGAAGGCCGAGGGCAACCCGTACGCCAATGTCCTGACCGTACGCACCTCGCTCGAAAACGATGCGCGAGTACAGAAGTTGGCCGAGGCATTGACGTCCGCCGACGTCGCGACGTTCATCGAGCAGACCTATCAGGGCTCGGTCATTCCGGCCAGCGCTACCTGATCGAGACCCGTCATGGTCTTCTCGATCGAATCGGTCTCCAAGGAATACCGCAGCGGCACAAAAGTTCTGCATGCACTCGATTCCGTATCCCTGAAAATCGAAGACGGCGAAATCTTCGGCATCATCGGCAAGAGCGGCGCAGGCAAGTCGACTTTGCTGCGCTGCCTCAACCTGCTCGAACGCCCGACCAGTGGCCGAATTCTGTTGGGCGACACCGATCTGACCGCGCTGAGTCCAGCGCAACTGCGCGACACACGCAAGCGGATCGGGGTCGTGTTCCAGCATTTCAACCTGCTGCATTCCCGTTCGGTCGCCGCCAACATCGCCTTCCCTCTCGAAGTGGCGGGATACTCTCGGGCAGATCGACGTGCCCGCGTCGACGAGCTGATCGAGTTGGTGGGCTTGGAAGACCGACGTGACGCCTTCCCCTCGCAACTGTCCGGCGGCCAGAAACAACGCGTCGGCATCGCGAGAGCCTTGGCGGCTTCACCCGACGTCCTCCTGTGCGACGAGGCCACGAGCGCCCTCGACTCGGACACAACCGATTCGATCCTCGACCTGCTCGCCGATCTCAATCGACGACTCGGTGTGACCATTGTTCTGATCACCCACGAGCTCAACGTGGTTCGACGGATCTGCCATCGCGCTGCGCTGATCGATCAGGGCCGCATCGTCGACGAGGGAACGCTCACCGAACTGGTCGCAGACCCGGACTCACCCCTCGGAGAGGCGCTACTGCCGACCGGAACGGTACGAACGTCCACGACCGGAATTCCGGCGCTCCTCACCTTTGTCGATTCACTGTCCACCTCACCCGTGATTTCCCAACTCTCACGAGATCTCGACGTCGACGTCACCGTGATCTCCGGCGGTATCGAGGACATCGGATCCCATCAGGTCGGTCGCCTTCGCGTGGAGTTCGCCTCGCACACGGGACTCGTCAGCAACGAAGAGACAAGAAAGTCTGTCGAAGAACATCTTTCGCAGCGCGGAGTGAAGGTGACGTTCTCATGAACAAGACGTCCTGGCAGGATTCCCTGGGCGAAGCATGGGAAGCCCTACTCGACACGCTCTACATGGTCGGTGTCTCGTTCGTGCTCACCGTGATCATCGGTATCGCTCTCGGTGTTCTGTTGCACGCGAGCGCGCCCGACGGAATCCGTCCCAACCGCGTCCTCAATTCGGTTCTGGGCACCGTGGTGAACATCGGCCGTTCGCTGCCGTTCGTCATCTTGTTGGTGCTCCTCATCCCGGCAACGAGGGCGATCGTCGGAACAGCGCTCGGGGCGACGGCAGCGATCGTCCCGCTGACCATCGGTTCGGTGCCCTTCTTCGCTCGCGTCGTCGAGAACGCGCTACGTGAGGTCGATTCCGGACGCGTCGAAGCAGCACGATCGATGGGCGCCACCGACAAAGACATCATCACCAAGGTGCTGCTGCCCGAATCCGTACCGGGATTGGTAGCAGGAGCAACCCTGACGGCGGTGATGCTGATCGGTTTCTCGGCCATGGCAGGTGCCATCGGCGCCGGTGGACTCGGCGACTTCGCAATCAAGTACGGCTACCAACGATTCAACACACCGGTGCTGTTCGTCGCAGTCGTGATCTTGATCGTGCTGGTGCAGGCAATCCAGTCGACCGGCGATCTCGTGGTTCGTTCAATGGCGCACAAGCGGTAACTGATCAGCTCGAGACCATCGCGATCGCTGTTCGCAGTCCGCGCCGCTTACCGGTCTGCGGATCGACGCCGAACACTTCCTTGATTCCGCCTCGGATGCGGAACTTCAACTCCGAGTGCGTCTCCGGAGCGTCGTCCTGGGAAGCCGAGAGAAACCTGTTGGGCAGCGACAACTTCCAGATGGTGCGCAGAGTCAATCCGTACTGCTTCCACAGCGGCCCGGTCGTGTACGGGAGGTCGTACTTGTCACACAGGTCGCGCAACGGCACCGCGATTTCCGAGTACCGATTGCTCGGCAGATCCGGGAAGCAGTGATGCTCGATCTGGTAGCAGAGGTTGCCGCTCATGAAGGCCATGACGGGACCGGCATGAAAGTTGGCAGAGCCCAGCATCTGTCGTAGGTACCACTGAGCGCGCGATTCGTTCTCGAATTCCTCGAGCGTGAACTTCTCGGCACCGTCGGGAAAGTGCCCGCAGAAGATGACGGCGTAACTCCAGTAGTTTCGGATGAGGTTCGCAACGACGTTCGCCGTCAACGTGGTCTTCCACGCCGGCCCGGTCAGGGCGGGGAACAGGATGTAATCCTTCGCCACCTGACGCGCGATCTTCTTACCGACGTCCTTGGCCATCTCCGATTTCTCGGACCACTTCACCTCACCCTTACGGAGTTTGTCCGTTTCTAGGTGATGCAGTGCCACTCCCCACTCGAAGAGGGTCGCGAGCACAAAATTCGTGATCGGTTGAAAGAGGTAGTCGGCGTGCCACTTTTGATCGCGCGTGACGCGCATGATTCCGTAGCCCACGTCGTTGTCCAGTCCGACGATGTTGGTGAACTTGTGATGGGTGAAGTTGTGCGAGTGCTTCCATCCCGAGGACGGGCAGGTGTTGTCCCACTCCCAGTTGCTCGAGTGAATCTCGGGATCGTTCATCCAGTCCCACTGGCCGTGGATGATGTTGTGGCCGAGTTCCATGTTCTCGATGATCTTGCCGACCCCCAGCAGCGCAGTCCCCAGAATCCAGGCAGGCTTCTTCTTGCTGGCGAACAAGACGATGCGGCCGGCCACCATCAGAGAGCGTTGAAACGCGATCGTCCGCTGGATGTATCGAGCGTCGTGCGCGCCGCGCTTCTCCTCGATGTCGAGCCGAATGGCGTCCAACTCGCGCCCGAGCGCTTCGACGTCTTCCTCGGTGAGATGGGCATATTCCTTGATGTCGGTGATCGCCACAGTGTTTCTCCGTATCGGTTTTCTCCGTGCCGCAGGACTGGTCCGTCGGGCGGTACCCCTGGGAGCCGGTGCGGAAACGTCAGCCCCGATATTCATGTGCGTCTTCACGCAATCTATGCCAAAGTCGATATACGTGAGCCCCGAAAACAAGATCACCATCCGCACCGCTACCGAGAGCGACTGGCCGGCTCTCCAACTACTCGACTCGGTGGGGTTCGGTTTTCACCCGTCTCCCGCGGTCAGCGAACTGACGAAGGCGCTCTACAAGCCCGAGGACATCATCCTCGCCGTCGACGGTGACCTACCCGTCGGCGTGGCCATCGAAATCGACATGGAATTCACCGTGCCCGGCGGACGCCAACTCCCCACGCGCGGAATCACCTGGGTATCCGTCGCCCCGACTCACCGTCGACGTGGTGTCCTACGCTCGATGTTCACTGCACTTCACGCCCACATCGAGTCGACCGGAGCACCACTTGCCGCCCTGACGGCCAGCGAGGCCGGCATCTACAACCGCTTCGGATACGGCCCGGCCACCTTCAGCGAAGGCATCACCCTCGATCGCCGCTTCGCACGATTCCGCCCCGAGGTGCCCAACAATGGTGGCGTGTCCATCGTCGACATCAAAGCTGCCTCGACGCTTCTTCCCGAGATCTACGACCGCTGGCGGCTGCAGACACCCGGCGCTCAGGTCCGTCCGCAACCGCTCTGGGACCATATGTTCGCCGACCCGTCCGAGGATCGTGACGGCGCCTCCGGACTGTTCTTTCTGACACACGCGGACGGATACATCGCTTACCGGCACACGAGCGAGGGCCGCGACAGCATCGCCCGGATCGACGAGTTCGTGACGATCACCGAAGATGCGCACGCGGCGCTGTGGCGCACGATCTGCGGCCTCGACCTCGTCACCCGGATCGAGACACGCCAGCATCCTGCCGATCCTCTCCGGCTGATGCTGACGGACTACCGTCTTGCCCGGACGACGACGCGCTCCGATCGACTGTGGCTGCGCATCATGGACGTTCCCGCGGCTCTCGAGGCTCGTGAATATGCTGCTGACCTGGACACAGTCATCAAGGTCGAAGATCCGTTCCTGAAGGCCGGCGGAACCTTCGCACTTCAGGTCAAGGGCGGCAAGGCCACCTGTACGGCCACTGACGCGGTGCCTGCGATCACGATGCCCTCTGATGTCCTGAGCAGCTTGTACTTGGGCGAGCACCAGGCCAAGACCTTCGCGGCGGCGCACCGACTCCACGCGTCCGATCCGCAGGAGATCCTGAATTTCGACTTCGCTTTCAACGCGCAGAAGCCCGCAATTCTCGGGTACGGATTCTGATGATCTTGCCGACACGGGCATCGACGATTTGTGCCCTCGGTCGTATTCAGGGTTAGCCTCGAACAATGGCGTTTGTCGAAAAGATGGTCAATAGGCTTCCTGAGCGGGTTCTCGTGCGCGTCCTGCCGCACGCAGAAATGCTCAAGTTCCTGGTGGTCGGCGGCATCGCCTTCATCGTCACCACGGTGCTGTTCTTCGGCATCAAGTGGACGGTTCTGCCTCAGCACCCGGTGACGGCCAACATCCTTGCGGTCCTGATCGCGACGGTTCTGTCCTACGTCCTCAACCGCGAATGGTCGTTTGCGCAGCGCGGTGGTCGACAGCGCCATCACGAGGCCGCTCTGTTCTTCATCGTCGCGGGTATCGGTTTGGCCATCAACCAGGTACCACTCTGGACCTCCCGGTACGTGTTCCATCTGCGTCAACCCGAGGTGTCGGTGTTGATGGAAAACTTCGCGGACTTCATCAGCGGATCGATCATCGGGACCCTGCTGGCGACGGCCTTCCGCTGGTGGGCCATGCGTCGGTACGTCTTCCCCGAAGAAGCCACCGACAGCCAGGTCGTTCTCGACATCGAAGCGACTCCCGGCACCAAGACGCCGACAACCGACGCCACCGCCCTCGACTGACTCCCGGATCGACGCACCCGATCGCTCGCGCTTCGATCAGAGTTCGTCGATTGCGATCAACCCGTCCTGCAGCGCTCGCGCAAGCAGTGCCATCTTTGTCGGCGCGATGCTCCTGAACGGGCTGGCCCATCCCTGATCATCATCGGCGACAAGCACTCCAGCCTGCAGTTTTCCCGCTCTGCACAACACGGTCACGACACAGTGATCACTGGTGCGTAGCCTCCGATTTCCAATTGGATTCGGAGGACCCATGGCTACTTGCAAAACTCGAGTTCTTGCGCTGTCGGCGGCAGGACTCATGCTCGTACTCGGCGCATGCAGCAAGGCCGAGTCGGCGAAAACGCCGACCGACCTCGACGTGACATCAGCGTCCGCCGGACACTACTCACTGGTCTGGGAACACGGCGGCTCGGAAAAGGTGCGTGTATTCGCCGCCACCGACCCGAAAAACCCAGCCGCAGAAGGAAAGGAAATTGGCACGGTCGACGGCTTCTCCACTGAGGTCGACGGCCTCGACCCACTGTCACGCTGGTACTTCGAGGTCATAGACGAGGACGGCACTTCCACCATCGCGTCAACCCGCCACGTGACGCTGCAGGGCGCAGCCAACGTGCGTGATGTCGGCGGATACGAGACAGCCGACGGCCGATCAGTCAAGTGGGGCCTGGTTTTTCGTGGCGACCGCTTGAGCGATCTGACTGCTGACGATCAACAAACGATCGAGAACGCAGGCATCCGGACCGTTGTCGATTTCCGAGGTGACAGCGAGATCGCAAAGGACGGAGCAGACAAGGTTCCCGCGAACGTGAAAGTGGTCAACACGGCAGTCCTGGATGCCGGCACTCAGGCTCTTGCCACAGCGATTACGAGTGCCCTGAAATCTGGTGACCCTGCAATCGTGGAGCAGGTGCTCGGGGGCGGTGAAGCCGTCCGGATCAGCGACACCGGCGCCGTCGACCAACTGTCCAAGCCTGACGGAATGGCCGGGTATTCCCAAGCCCTACGGACCATCGCCGATTCCGAGTCCGCAGTCGCTTACCACTGCACGGCAGGCAAAGACCGCACTGGACTGATGACAGCTCTACTTCTCGGCATTCTGGGTGTTCCTGACAAGACCATCGTCGACGACTTCGTCCTGTCGAACACCTACAACAAAGCCAAGAACGAACAGACCTACACCTTTCTGTCTTCGAAAGGAATCGATGTCGATCTGTTGAAACCGTTGATGGAGCAGCGTCCCAGCCAGATTCAGCCAGTACTCGACAAGATTCGCGACCAGTTCGGTGGGTGGGAGAAGTTTTCGCAGGACGTGCTGAAACTTGACGCCGACACGATCGCAAAGCTCCGGAGCAAATTGCTGACCAAGCAATAACTGATCGACGTTCCGACAGCAATGACCGGCAGCCGCTCCGATGGCTGCCGGTCACGCCCGCACTCCTAGTTACTCAGCCCCAGCCGCTTCGAGCATTCGGCCATTTCGTCGATGATCAGTTCCAGCGACGTGCCACGACGACTCGCGGACAACACGATTCGATCGGCTCCCAACCCGCGTGCCCAGTCGAGTTTCGCTTCGTCGAGCCTGGGCAGTGTCGCACCGAGTACCAGCGATACGTCGGCAGGATCTCGATCTGCCTTCACCGCAGCCGCTTTCATCGCCGCTACAGCCTTGTCGAGATCTTCACCGGCCAGTCCCAGCGGCTGGAAACCGTCACCCAACCGGCCTGCTCGCCGAGCAGCAGCGAGACTGTGTCCACCGATGTAGAGCGGAACTCCGGATTCGCGGTGCGGCTTCGGCCAGCTGTACGCACCCTTGAACGAGAAGTAATCGCCGTCGAAATCGACTGCTTCCTTGCCCGCCCAGAGTGAACGCATCACCGCGATGGCCTCATCGGCTACCTTGCCGCGGCGCTCGAAGTCACCGCCGCACGCCTCGATCTCTTCCTTCATCCACCCCAGGCCGAGGCAAATGCGCAATCGCCCACTGGAAAGGCGATCGAGCGTCGCCAATCGTTTGGCGAGCACTACCGGATTGTGATTGGGCAGCACCAGAACTCCAGTGGACAAGCCCAAGGTGGTTGTGGCACCCGCCACGAACGAAA
The DNA here is from genome assembly GCF_027854095.1 of Rhodococcus sp. C-2. Lineage (NCBI taxonomy): Bacteria > Bacillati > Actinomycetota > Actinomycetes > Mycobacteriales > Nocardiaceae > Rhodococcus > Rhodococcus sp. C-2. Next base: position 52,279 of record NZ_JAQGFI010000018.1, read on the forward strand.
GCAGTTCGAGCGGATCCGGGATGTCGCAGTCATCGGGAAGATGCGATTTGCCGGTCGGAGAATAGGGGTACTCGCTCGCGGTGTCGGCGATGACCACCGAGTGCTCCACTGCCGAGATCTCGTCGAAACCCAGCGACTCGGCCGCACGGGCGAATTGCAGAATCCAATCAGGGTCTCCGCTTCGACCCAGTTCGACCGGAACGACCACGCCGAGCTTCATACCGTTTCCTCCAGTGTCGCCATCAATTTCGGACCATCCACGACGCGACCGAGGTACCGGTCCGCATCGGGATCTGTTGCAAGCCACACCGCCGCTGCAGCGGGTACGGATGCCGGTGTGGCCGCAAATCCGGCGTCCACGATTGCGTCCGCGCCACCACGGGCTTTCCCTGATTCCGTGATGACAAATCCCGGACTCAGGTTGAACGCTTTGATTCCGGCGTCTCGGTACTCGGAGTTGATCGCTCCGGCAATACGTCCGAACGACGCCTTCGACGCGGCGTACGACAGACCCCAACCACCCTCGCCGGGAGGCGCAGGCGGATCCATGGTCGCCGAGCCCGATGCCAGATTGACCACTACGCCGTTGCCGCTCTTGATCATCGACGGGAGTATCACCTGGACCAGAGCGAGTTGGTGCAGATAATTCCCGATCGCCATCGCCTGAGCGTCGTCGATCTCGATGTCGAGCACCCGGTCCATGTTTCCGACAGTCTGCGCATAGGCGTTGTTCACCAGCACGTCGACACGTCCCCACTCGGCCAGCACCCGTTCACCGGCGCCGCGGACGGGTGCCAGATCGAGCAGGTTCATCGGAACGGCCAATGCGCGCACACCGAAGGACTCGATCTCGGCAACCGTCGTCTCCAGGCTGCCGGGCACCGGAATCACTTGCTCGCCTTGCCTCGTTCGCGGGGCTGCCCGCCCCTCTCCTTCACGAACGGTGCGAGCAGTGATTGCAACGTCGAATCCGGCGCGCGCGAATGCCAGCGCGCACTCTCGGCCGATCCCCCGGGAAGCGCCGGTCACCAGCGCAACTTCACTCACAGGAACCGCGTGCGGCCGTGCGTCTCGAACTCCTTCTCCAGGTTCACCACGTCAGCTTCGGTCATCAACGTGTATTCGGGAGTGCCTCGGCCCACCCAGTGGAACACTGGTTCGTCGGTCCGCCAGCGATCGGCTTGAAGTTCACGTTTGAGTACCTTGTTGGAGCCCGTGACGGGCAGGTCGGTCGAAACGCGAACAAATCGTGGCGCTGCCTTGGTACCCAGATCCGCCTGCGCGGCAAGGTAGTCGGCGAACTCGACCGGATCGAAATCGGCGAGATCGGCGACCTCGATCGCAGCCATGACCTGATCACCCGAACGCGGATCCGGTACCGCGAAGACACCCGTGGCAATCACTTTGGGGTGCCGACGCAGGATGTGCTCGATCATCAAAGCCGAGGTGTTCTCACCGTCGACGCGGATCCAGTCGCCCTTGCGTCCCGCGAAGTAGATGAAGCCGGCCTCGTCGACGTAGCCGAGATCGCCTGTCCAGTACCAACCGTGGCGAATCTTCTCGGCGATCGCGTCTTCGTTCTTGTAGTACCCCTCGAACTTCTTCGATCCGGCCTTGTCGACCATCTCGCCGATGGATTCGTCGGGGTTCAGCACGTGACCGTGCTCGTCGAGAATTGCGCGGGGTCGCTCTTCGCGCGTATCGGGATCGACGATGACGATGTTCTCGCTCGCGGGACGGCCCAGCGCTCCGGCAGGTTGGTTCGGATCGAGCACTACTGAACCGGCACCTTCACTCGAACCGTATCCCTCGAAAAGTTGTGCACCGAAACGACGGATGAACTCTGCCTTGTCCCCCGGCGACGCCTCGGTCCCGAAGCCGTGGGTGAGGGTGTTCTCGATGTCGTCGGGCAGTTCCGGCGTCGCCATGAGATACCCCAAGGCCTTACCGACGTAGGTGAAATATGTTGCGCCGTAGAACCGAACGTCCGGCATGAATCCCGAGGCCGTGAACTTACGAACGAGGCAGACCGTAGCTCCCTGCGAAAGGGCCGGCGCCCACAGAGCCATCAACGCGTTGCCGTGGAAGAGCGGCATGCAGCAGTAGCAGACGTCGTCGCGGTCGATGTCGTACTTGGCGCAGTTCGCGTAGGCCAACCGCGTCAGACGCCCCTGGCTGCACCGCACTGCCTTGGACATTCCGGTGGTGCCCGAGGTGAAGAGAAGCAAGAACAGCGTCGACGCGTCGACACCGAGGTCGATCTGAGGCGACTCGACGTGATGTGCTGCAATCTTGTCCGGGTACGACGCGTCGTCGACGAGGACGAAACGATCTTCGGTCAGCCCGAGGTCCAGGCCGGCAAGCTTCTCGTAGCCTGCTTTGTCGGTGACGATCAGCTGGCAGTCGACGTACCGGACCTCAGCCTCGAGTTCAGCTCCACGCCTGGTCGGATTGATGCCGACGATCGTGGCCCCGGTCAGGGCCGCGCCGCCGAGCCAGAACAGGAACTCCGGATCGTTCTCGAGAAGTACTCCGATGTGAAACGGTCCGGGCGCGCGAAGCGACTTCGCCAGCGAGCCGCGCGCTGCGCTCTCGCGCACCACCTCGTCCCAGCTCCAGTCCTGCGTCCGCGTCCGCAGGCCCAGGTGCTGATCACCGAGACGGTCGATCAACATCTGCGCGACGTCCTCGCGCTGAGGAGCTGCAAGAGCTGCATTCGAAGATGCTTCGGTGGCGGTGTTCGTCATCGTGTCCTGTGTCCTAGTCGATATCGGAATGTCGATTACTCCAACTGCGATACGACTCGAACGTATCGACGCCTCAGAGCCGGAACGGTCCCAGTCTCGCTCAGTGGTAACCGCCGCCACAGATATGATTTTCTCGTGAGATTTTGTGACGTGAAAAGCGCCACAATACGAAAGGCCATTCCATGACTGCCCCCGCAGATCCGCAGTTGCTTCTGGACCAGGCGGTCTCACGCCTCACCGGTCCAGGTGGGCCATTCGAGATCGTCGAAGAAGAGGTTCTCGGCACCGTCATGCCTGTGATGAAGAACCGCGGTCACGCCATCGGTGAACTGATCTCGGCATCTCGCGCCTGGGGCGACGGCGACTATCTCGTCACCAGCGATCGTCGAATCTCGTTCACCGAGCATGCCGATTCCGTTGCCGCGCTGGCAACTGCTCTGCGGGACAAGTACGGAGTCCGCAAGGGCGACCGTGTGGGCATCCTCGCTGCCAACACTCCCGAATGGGTCATGACGTTCTTCGCGACGCAGGCGCTCGGCGCGATCGCAGTCGGTCTCAACGGTTGGTGGGTTCCGCGCGAGGTCACCCACGGGATCGAGCTCTCACGTCCGAAGGTTCTGGTCGTGGACGCCAAGCGCGGCGCCGCCCTCCCCGAACTGCCGGCAGACATCACGGTCCTCACCATGGAAGAGGATCTGCCCGCGCTCATCGCGGAATATGCAGGCTCCGACGTGCCGAGCACCGACATCGACGAGGACGACCCTGCCGTCATCTTGTTCACCAGTGGTACCAGCGGCCGCCCCAAGGGCGCACTCCATTCGCACCGCAACGTGATGGCCGTCGTCGACTACCACAAGTACAGCGACGCGATCGGCGCCGCATTCACCGGCCGTGAGTACGACGCTTCCAAGCCGAGCCCACTGCGTTATCTACTCACCTCCCCGCTCTTCCACATCGCCAGCCTTCACAATCTGGTGGTTCCCCGTCTCGCGACGGGCAGTGCCGTCATCCTGACCGAGGGCGGCTTCGACGTCGACAAGGTGCTCGGGTTGGTCGAACGCGAGCGTGTCACCAACTGGGGTGCTGTCCCCACGATGGCATCGCGGCTACTCGAGCACGGCAACATCGCCAAGTACGACGTCTCTTCGCTGACTGCATTCTCGCTGGCATCCGCGCCGTCGTCGCCCGCATTCAAAGAACGCCTCAAGGAGCAGGTGCCGTTCGCACGCAATGCTCTGGTCGACAGCTACGGCCTCACCGAATGCAGCACCGCCATTGCGGTCGCCGTCGGCGCCGAACTCGAAGAATTCCCAGGCACTCTCGGGCGTCCGATCATCACCGTCTCGATGGAGATTCGCGATCCCTTCGGCGAATGGCTGCCGGACGGCATCGAAGGTGAAGTGTGCGTACGCAGCCCCTTCGTCATGCTCGGATACTGGGAGAACGACGAGGCGACCGAGTCGGCAATTGCCCCCGGACGCTGGCTCCGCACCGGCGATTTCGGCGTAATCGAAAACGGGCGTCTCCGTCTCACCGGTCGCCGTTCCGACCTGATCCTGCGCGGCGGCGAGAACGTCTACCCCACCGAGATCGAGCAGACGCTCGACGAACACCCCGACGTGATCGAGTGCGCTGTCATCGGCATGCCGCACCCCGACCTCGGCCAGGAAGTGTCCGCCGTGGTTGTCCTGCGTCCCGGAGCCGCCACAACGGAGGCGGAGCTGCGTGATTACGCCGCCGAGCGACTGTCCTATTTCAAGGTGCCGTCGAAGTGGCGCATCACCAGCGATCTGTTGCCTCGCAATGCAACCGGCAAGATGGTTCGGCGCGAGATCACCGTATGACCGCGGAGCTGTCACGGATCGTCGCCGAGTCGGCGATCCGTGACCTGCTCTGCGAGTACACGCATCTGATCGATCAGGGCCGATTGCGTGAAGTCGCTGCATTGTTCGCTTCGTCCGACTACGGGCAGTGCGGGCCGGACGGGGTTGCCATCACGCTCATTTCGTCCGACGCCGACGCAGTGTTCGCAGCCTGCAGCGGCTTCATTCGAATGTACGGTGATCCGCCGGTTCCACGAACCAAACATCTGCTGACCAACACGCGAATCGCGGTCGACGGTGAATCAGCGACGGCACTCTCGTACGTCACGGTCATCCAAGGTACCGAAGATCTTGCCCTGCAACCTATTCTGGCGGGGCGCTACTTCGATCGCTTCACCTGCGTCGACGGGTCGTGGCAGTTCAGCTCGAGACTCTTCTGTCTGGACAACATGGGCGAGATGTCCTCGCATGCCAAGCGGGCACTGTAGAGGAACGACGACTGTGGAAATCGGCGTCAACATCTTGGGCCTCGAGGCCCTGTTCGACGGCAAGATTCGCCCGGTTCTGGACTTCGCCGCGCGTGCTGACCGTGCCGGGATCGATCTGATCTGCACCGGCGATCATCTCGGGTTCAATGCCGAAGCACACGCTCAGCGGGTAGCCGAACACAACTTCTTGTTCCCGTTGGATCACCCTTGGTACGAACCGATTTCACTTCTTTCCTCGATCGCCGCAGTGACCGAACGCGCTCGCCTCGGAGTATCGGTTCTGATCGCCACTGTTCGCCCAGCCGCTCTGCTCGCCAAACAGGTTGCCACTCTCGACTCATTGTCCGAAGGTCGAACCGTCATGGGTTTCGGCGTTGGATGGCAAGAAGCCGAATACACCGCCACCAACATGCCTTTCGACGCGCGATTCGGGCGCATGGAAGAGACCGTCGCAGCCTGCCGCGAACTGTGGACCAATGCACCGGCCACCTTCAAGGGACGCGACTTCGCTTTCGAGAATTACCACAGCCTCCCGCTGCCGATCCAAAATCGCGTACCGGTGCTCTTCGGTTTCGGACCAAGCCAGCGGAACTTCGACCGCATAGCACGCGTCGCCGACGGTTGGACCGTGAACCCGACCGACCTGGGAACGTTCACCGACAGTGTCACATTGCTGCGCAACACGTTCGAAGCCCACGACCGCGAGCCGGATACCGCACGTGTGCAAGTGTCTGCGGCGCCGGTTCGGCGCGACAATCGGTCCGTCGACCTCTCGGCAACCGCTGACAAGGTCCTGGACTGGTCCGACCGCGGCGCGTCTGCCGTGGTGCTTCGGCCTGCCGTATTCGATTGCGCTGCCGAAGAACTACCGGAATTACTCGACTGGATGACCAGCATCAAGGAGGCGTGACATGGACCAGGCACTGCAGGATCTCATCGACAAGCAGGCAATTCGTGAGGTGGTTCTGACGTACTGCCGCGGCATCGATCGCCTCGACTTCGATCTCGTCCGCAGCGCCTACCACCCGGACGCGATCGACCATCACACCGGATTCGACGGCACCATCGACGAGTACATCGCCTGGGCCACAACAAAACTCTCCGCGATCGGCGGCACGATGCACCACATCGGCAACCACCTGGTCGAACTGCACGGCGACCACGCGATCAGCGAGGCGTATTCGATGTCCACACACTGGGGGGCCCGAAGACATCGGAATGATCAACTTCACCAGTGGTGCGCGGTTCATCGACCACATGGAGCGACGCGACGGCCGTTGGGCGATCAAGGAGAGATGGGCCGTACGCGAGTGGACTCGCTCGGACGAGGGCCGCTTCGTCAACCCCGAAGGGCCTGGTCCGCGTGGGCGTCGAGATGCCTCGGATCCGCTGACAGCATTACGACTAACCCTTGAGATGCACTGAAATTCAGGAAACCGACTATTCCGACTGATTCAAGAATTCGACGCCATTCGAACACACATTCGAATAGAATGGATGCATGTTCAACCCGACAACAGAGCTCTTCGGTATCTCAGCACAGCTGACCGGTACCGAAACTGATTGTGCGCTGGTTGATCTCATGACCGATCTGTATGCATGCGAGGCGATGCTGGTCGAACGCAAGCTCGCTGTGATTGCCGAGTTCTTTTCGCGGCGAAGCTCGGAGCATGTCGCCAGTGGTGCGTGGTCGTCGACCGCACACGAGTTGGCGGAGTCGGAAGTCGGTGCGTCACTGACGATGGGTCGCGCGGCTGCCGGCAAGCTGATCGGGTTGGGGTTCTCGTTAAAGACTCGTCTGCATCGCACTCGAGCGGCGATGGCGCGTGGCGAGTTGGATCTGTACCGAGTTGGTTTGATCGATTCCGCGACCGCGAACGTGAAAGACGAATTGATCGACGAGGTGGAACGACTACTGCTCGAGCAGGTTCTCGCCCCACCAGTAGCAGGCGGAACGGGCTTGACGGGAAGGCGACTGACAGCGGCGATCGATCGGATCGTGGCGATGGTGGACCCGGAAGGTATGCGAGAACGCCGACGCCGTGCTCTCACCGATCGGTTCGTCGGAGTCAGCGCTGCCGAGGACGGGATGGCAAAGATCTTGGGAAGCGTTCCGGCAGAACAGGCTCGGGCATTCGACGGCCAACTACGCGAGTTGGCAATGTCGGTATGCCGAAACGACTCTCGAACGTACGAGCAGCGACGAGCCGACGCGCTCTTCGAGTTGACCAACGGATCACAATTCTTGCCGTGCAACTGTGGCCGAGCTGATTGCCCGCAGGATCGTAGCGGTGGTGTTGTCGTTCGTCGGCCCGTGGTTCACGTCGTGATGACTGATTCCACTCTGCACGGTGGCGGCGAGCCCGCCCACCTCGACGGGTACGGGGTGATCAGCGCTGAGCATGCTCGCGATATCGCCCGTGACGCCGTAATTCGAAACGTCCGAGCACCTGCTGATGACGTCGCAGAGCCGGTGCCTGCTTCGGCGCGCGTCTACCGACCGGGCGCCGTTCTCGATACCTGGTTACGGATCATCGCGGGCAGCTGCCAATGGCTGCATTGTGATGTCCCGGCCTGGAATTCCGATCTGGACCACAATGAACCGTTCCATCACGGCGACCCCGAATGCGGCGGTAAAACGGTCGCGTCGAATATGAGTGCGTTCTACCGCAACCATCATCGCCTCAAGCATTCCGACCGGTGGCGGTTCACGTCGAACGTGGATCGGACCATGTCGCTGACGTCGCCGACCGGGCATTGTTACCGAACGCGACCCGCAGGATTGATGGCTGGATCGCACGAACCGACACCGCCCCAGGGCGGTCGAAATCGGCGGACCCAGGCGGAGAACAAAGCTGCCCGTATCCAGAGTGAACGCAATCGCCAGCGCCGACGGATACAGAAACGAGCAGAGGAGCACGTTCAATATAAGCGGCGGAAATCACCGCGAGCCCGCCGAGAACCCATCGACTACGGGGACGACCCGCCACCGTTCTGAGATACCGAGCGGTGTCGAGGCGCGCCGACGGGTCGCAGGGTCAGTCTGACGTCGGCTTGGTGCCGTCTTCTGGTGCCGGATCGTCGTCGGCAAGCGGATCTATGGTGTCGACACCTTCGAGGACGGTCAGCTCTTCTTCCGCCTCGGCGAGGAGCCCTTTGGCTTCAGCTTCGACCTTCTTCACCCAATCGGACATCCCGAGCCTCTTCTCTTCCGAAGCGAGTTCCCGCTGTAACTGAACTCAGACTACGTCGCCGGCGACGAATTTCGCCGTCCCCTCGGGTCAGTACTCATGACCGAGTAATCATGATTCACGACGGACGGAGCACGCATGCCCGGACAGTTGGAAGGCAAAACCGCACTGATCACCGGGGCCGCCCGAGGTCAGGGCAGGAGCCACGCCGTGCGATTGGCGCAGGAGGGCGCGAACATCATTGCGCTCGACATCTGCCGTCAGATCGAATCGGTGGCCTACCCGATGGGAACCGCCGACGATTTGCGGCAGACAACAGCAGCGGTCGAGAACCTGGGACGAAGTATCGTCGCGCGAGAAGTGGATGTTCGCGATCTGTCCGCACTGCGAACTGCGGTATCCGAAGGAATTGCGGAGCTGGGCAGCGTCGACATCGTCCTGGCCAACGCCGGTATCGGCATGATGTCCCCGGATATCGACGATGCTCGCGCCTTCCGCGACCAGATGGAGGTCAACCTATTCGGCGTCTGGAATACCGTCCAGGCCGCAGCGCCCGCGATGATCGAACAAGGTACAGGTGGCGCAATAGTCCTTACCGGATCAACTCTGGGACTTGTCGGTCGTGGAGGTGACGGCACCGGCGGATCCGACGGCTACTGCGCGAGTAAACACGCCATCGTGGGGCTTGGGCGCACGTGGTCGCACTGGCTTGCTCCCCACAATATTCGTGTCAACTCCGTGCACCCGACTGGCGCGAATACACCGATGGTCGTCAACGACGCGGTCGCGAAGCTGTTTGCGGACTCCCCGACATCGAGCGGAGCCGACGTGGGCAACCTCTTGAACGTCGAGTTGATCGAAGCTGCCGACGTCAGCAACGCGATAGCCTGGCTGGTTTCGGATCAGGCTCGATACGTCACAGGTATCGCGTTGCCGGTCGACGCCGGGTTCACGGCCAAATAGATGCCGGATACACCGGCTGCGTCGCCGTCGATCAGTCGACGGTCGGCGCCCACTGCACGCCGTTGATGTGCCCACCACCGTCGACGAAGAGGGTGTTGCCGGTGACGTAACGGCTGTCGTCACTTGCCAGGAAGGCCGCAACGGGGCCGATGTCGTCGAGGGGATCGCCGATCCGCCCCATCGGGTTCTGTGCGGCCATCACTGCCACGTTCTCCGGATTGGCTTCGGCGACACGCTTGTACGCCGCACTCTGCGCACCGGGACAGATGACGTTGCAGTTCACCTGCTTGGGAGCCCACTCGCGGGCAGCAGTGCGAGTCAGGGTTCGCAATGCTTCCTTCGCCGCGTTGTACTGCACCGAGTACATGTGAGCATTCACGCCGTTGAGGCTGCACATGTTGATCACGCGGCCCGTGCCGTGACGCTCCAGTTCCGGCAGGGCAGCCTGCATCGCCCAGAATGCCGCCATCACTGCCATGTCGAAACCGCCGCGCAATTGCTCGTCGGTCATCTTCTCGAGCCGAGCGAAACCGAAAGTCCGCCAAGCATTGTTGACCAGGATGTCGAGGCGTCCGAACCGCTCGACGGACTTGTCGACCATGGCAACAACCTGAGCTTTGTCAGTGACGTCGGTCCGGACGAATTCCGCCTCCGCGCCCCATTCGTCCCGCAACCACTGGGTGGTTTCGAGGCCCGCTGCCTCGTCGATCTCGGCAACCAACACCGACGCGCCTTCACGCGCGAACGCGCCCGCCACTCCACGCCCGATGCCCATACCGGCACCGGTGACCACTGCTACACGTCCGTCGAGCTTGCCCACTGGGCCCTCCTTCGTCAGAACCCCTGTGCGCCTTTTTGGTAGTTCCCACTACCAAAAAGGCGCACGGGGGCGAAGCCCCTACCTGGGGCGCGGCACGGTCTTGTCGATGAACAGTCCCTCTACCGACACACACAATTCGCCGTCCGCAGTTTTGATCTCACCGACGGTGTGAATCTTGCGGCCGTCCTTGGCCAGGAATTTGCCGCTGATCGTGAGTGGCTCGAACAGCGGAGTCGGGCGATGGTACCGAGTGCTCAATTGTGCTGTCATGCCGGAAGTTCCACCCCAGGCGTTCGCGACGCCGAGAACGTGATCGAGCAGCAGCGCCGAAACACCGCCGTGCACATGGCCGGGAGGGCCCTGGTACGGCAGCGTCAACGTGACCACTCCCTGCACCGACCCGTCAGCGAGCCCTTCCAGAACGAGCGGCGGCGCAATGGCGTTCTCGGGGCCGGTCACGGGGTCGTGACGAGTCACGCCCTCACCGTTCCACATGTCGATCAACCGCTCGGCCACCTCGGGTGAGTGCTGTTCGAGATGCTCTGCAATGCTGTTGAGCTCCTCCGCAACCCGGTCCAAATTGGCGTTTCCGCGGTCGGTGCGCAGCATCGCGTCGACAACGCGACGCGCTGCTGCCGTGGCCCGGTCGACCGGGGCGTCCTGCGGCGGCGACGTCAGAATCGTGCCGCCCGGATGTGTCGCTGCTGTGGGGTGCGAACCGAGGTCCATCAGTTGATCTCCATTGTTGCGTGCGTGAGAACCGGGGAGTTCTCGCGTTCGGGGCACGTCGCCGCCAACGTCAGTGTGTTGCCGTCCTGCCATACCGAGGTGGTGATGGATTCGCCGGGGAAGAGCGAACCGGCAAACCGCACCGAGTAGTTCTTCACCCGCGTCGGATCTCCGTCGAGAATCCCGTCTACCACGGCCTTGCAGACGATGCCGTACGACGCGAGGCCGTGCAGAATCGGTGCATCGAAGCCCGCCATCTTCGCGAAGGAGGGATCAGCGTGCAGCGGGTTCATGTCTCCACTGAGTCGGTACACCAGCGCCTGTGAGGGACTCGTGCTCGACGTCAGTACCTTGTCGGGCGCTCGATCAGGCACCCCGGCAACAACTTCGGGCCCGGTGTTGCCGCCGAATCCACCTTCGCCGCGCGCCCAGATCTGCATTCCGGTGGTCCATAACGGATTCCCGTCCAGGTCCTCGGCCGCCGTCTCGAGAACGATCACAGCTGCCTTTCCCTTGTCCCAGACATCGGCGACCCGAGAGGAAATACGGGCAGCACCCGTCGACGGGATGGGCGCGTGAAGTGCCAGCGACTGCCCACCGTGCAGGATCTTTCGCAGATCGATGTCGATTCCCGGCATACTCATCGACGGTGCGGGCAGTACACCCGCCGAAACTCCCTGGCCTGCAACCATTGCAAACGTCGGGAGTACCTTCAGCCCCTTTTCGTACACCCAGGTCAGTTCAGCGGGATCGAGAGCATTCACCCCTGCCCCGAGTCCCAATTGGTAGAGCATGACGTCGCGATCGGTCCACGACGCCTCGCGCACAGTCGGTTCGGCGGCCAACGCCACCTCGAGATCGATAGCCATCAGTTCTCCAAAGTTCCGGCTCGGTAGACCGTCACGACGCACGCGCCGCCCAGTCCGAGGTTGTGTTGCAAGCCAATACGAGCGCCTTCGACCTGCCGCGCATCCGCGGTCCCGCGGAGCTGCCACGTGAGTTCGGCGCACTGCGCCAAGCCCGTCGCGCCCAGCGGGTGTCCCTTCGAGATCAAACCACCCGACGGGTTGACGACCCACTGGCCGCCGTACGTGGTCGCGCCGGATTCGACGAGCTTTCCGCCTTCTCCGACCGCGCACATCCCCAGGCCCTCGTAGGTGATGATCTCGTTGATCGCGAAGCAGTCGTGCAGTTCGATGACGTCGACGTCATCGATGGTGATCCCGGCCTGCGCAAAGACCTGCTCTGCCGCAGCTGCCGTCATCGGCGCGCCGACCACGTCGATCATCGACTTCTCGGCGAACGCTGCCTCGGTGTCAGTGGTCAACGCCTGTGCGACGATTTCGATCGCCCGGTCTTCGAGGCCGTGCTCACGCACGAACTTCTCGCTCACGACGATCGCGGCTCCGGCGCCGTCCGAGGTCGGCGAGCACTGCGAACGTGTCAGCGGCTCGTGAATCATCTTGTCGCCGAGTACCTGTTCGAGGGTGTACTCGTCACGGAACTGTGCGTACGGATTGTTCACCGAATGCTTGTGATTCTTGACCGCCACCGCTGCGATCTGCTCGACCGTGGTGCCGTACTTCTTCATGTGCTCGACGGCAGCGTTACCGAACAGCTGAGCTGTCATCGGCGATCGGGCGAACCCGTAATCCTCGACCATGATCTTCAGCTGAGAGTCCAAGGTCGTGACCTTGGGCATCTCACCGTTACCGGTCAACGCCGTTTTGGTCATCTTCTCGAAGCCGACGGCCAAGGCGCACTCGGCTTGTCCGGCCTGGACCCACTCGCGCGCCATCATCAGCGCCGTCGAGCCGGTCGCGCAGTTGTTGTTGACGTTGAAGATCGGAATGCCGGTCAGACCGGTCTCGTAGAGAGCTCGCTGTCCTGCTGTCGACGCGTTGAACACGTAACCGACCGCAGCACGCTGAATCTGGCCGTAGCCGATCCCGGCATCGGTCAGGGCATTCGAGACGGCTTCGGTCACCATGTCCGGGTATTCCCAGTCGCGGGTCTCGATCTTCTCGAACTTGGTCATGCCGACGCCGATGACGAAGGTGCGATTGCTCATGTGCAGGTCACTTTCCCGGTTCAGGGTCGCGAGGCAGACCCAGGATTCGCTCACCGATGATGTTGAGCTGAACATTGGTTGTACCACCCGCGATGGACATGCACTGCGAGTTCAAGAACATCTGGGTTGCAGACATCCGATGCTGTTCGCCCAGAAGTGAACTCGGTCCGGCCCACTCCATTGCCACGTCCCAGACCTGCTGGATGTGCTCGACACCGATCAGCTTCGCCACCGAGGATTCGGCACCCGGCTGCGCGCCGGTGAGCGAGCGCAGCGTGGTGCGCAGACCGAGCAGACCACCGGATTGCGCGTCGCACAGCACCTTTCCGAGCACGGTCAGCTGCTCGTCGTCGATGCCACCGGGCAGTCCGTCGACCAGGCTCAGAAGAGCCTCGCCACCCGATCCGAGCGACGAGTCGTTGGACAGCGAGACACGCTCGTTGGCCAGCGTGGTGCGAGCGAGCTTCCAGCCGTCGCCTGGCTCGCCGACCAGGCACTCGTCGGGAACGAAGACGTCGTCGAAGAAGACTTCGTTGAACAGTGCTTCACCGGTGATCTCGCGCAGCGGACGAATGTCGAGGCCACTGTTCTTGATGTCGATGAGGAAGTAGGACAGGCCCTTGTGCTTGGGTGCGTCGGCGTCGGTGCGCGCGAGGCAGATTCCCCAGTGCGCGTCGCGTGCCATCGACGTCCACACCTTCTGGCCCTGCAACTTCCAGCCACCGTCGACCTTGGTGGCCTTTGTACTCAGCGCGGCGAGGTCGGAACCTGCGCCGGGCTCGGAGAAGAGCTGACACCAGACGATGTCGCCGCGCAGTGACGGCGGGACGAACTTGGCGAGCTGCTCTTCGTTGCCGTGCGCGATGAGCGTCGGGATGACCCAGTTGCCGATGATCATGTCGTGCGGCTTGATCTTCGCAGCGCGCAGTTCTTCGGCGATGACCAGCTGGCTGACGGCATCGGCGGATTTGCCCCACGGAGCCGTGAAGTGCGGTGCGGTGTAGCCCTTTTCCGCGAGATACGTTTTCTGGGCGGCGCCTTCGAGTTCGAGTGCAGGAGCGAGCTCGGCTCGGACGTCGGCTCGGATCGCCTCGGCCTCGGGCGGCAGCTCGACGCTGAGCACGCGACGGGTTCCGGCAATGGTCAGCTCGGCAACGCGACGACGCCAGGATGCCGTGGAACCCAGCAGAATTCGCAGGGACTGCGCGCGGCGCAGGTACAGGTGCGCGTCGTGCTCCCACGTGTAGCCGATTCCGCCGAGCACCTGGATGCAGTCACGCGTGACGGAGAAGCCAGCCTCGAGGGCCGTGGCTCCGGCGACGGCTGCTGCGAGAGAAGCCTCTTCGGCACCGACGCCGTTGGCGGGAGTCAGCGCACGCGCAGCGTCCCAAGCGCAGACGCGTGCCTGTTCGGCAAGCGCGAGCATACGTGCAGCCTTGTGCTTGACACCCTGGAACTGGCCGATCGGGCGACCGAACTGCTGACGCACCTTCGCGTAGTCGGCCGACGTCGTGACTGCCCAGTCGGCCAAGCCTGATGCCTCGGCCGCGAACAGTGTTGCGGCAATGTCGAGTACACGCTGGGTATCGATGGTGAGGATCTCGGAATCGGTGAGCACCAAACCGTCGACGGTGACCTCGGAGTTACGACGCACGACGTCGTAGCTGGCCAAGTCCGTGACCTCGAGGCGGTCACGTCCGAGCAGAACGAATCCGCTGTCCGTCGCGAGGAGGAACAGGTCAGCGACATGGCCGCCGAGAATAAGGCTGGACGTTCCGCTGAGGGTGGTGTTGTCGCCGTCGCGGGTGATCTTCAGCGAACCCGGCTGCAGTGCAACAGCTCCGAGCGTGCTGCCATCCACGAGCGTCGGCAGTCTGTCCGTTTCTCCGGCATCGCTGAGAACAGCGCTGACCACTACCGTCGGCAGGAATGGTCCGGGAACCATCGAGCGTCCAAGTTCCTCGACGACGATGGCGAGTTCGACCAATCCGTATCCTGCGCCGCCGAATTCCTCGGCTACGTGTAGTCCGAGAAGCCCCTGCTCGGCAAGCCCGTTCCAGAGTTGGGGGCGAGTTTCGACCTTCGCCTCGACGGCTTCACGGACGACGGTGGGTGTTGCGTGACGCGCCGCCCAGCCCCGTACGGAGTCGCGGAGGTCACGATCTTCTTCACTCAATCCAATAGTCATGTCTACCTCGTCAATTCGACAGTGTCAGTACGGGTCAGATGCGTTCGATAATGGTGGCGGTCGAGAGAGCGCCACCGGCGCACATCGTGACCAGAGCCGTCGACTTGTTCGAGCGCTCGAGTTCGTGCAGCGCAGTGGTGATCAGACGAGCGCCCGTGGAACCGACGGGATGTCCGAGCGCGATCGCACCACCGTTGACGTTGACCTTGGACAGGTCTGCGCCGTGAACCTGCGCCCAGGAGAGCACGACCGAGGCAAAGGCTTCGTTGATTTCGACGAGATCGATGTCGTCCAAGGTCATTTTGGCCTTGTCGAGCACCATCTGGGTGGACTCGATCGGCCCGTCCAGGTGATAGAAGGGATCGGATCCGACCATGCCGGACGCGACGATCCGCGCGCGGGGCTTCAATCCCAGTTCCTGTGCGCGCTCTTCGCTCATCAGCAGTACCGCAGCCGCGCCATCACTGATCTGCGACGAGTTGCCGGCGGTGTGGATATGGCCTTCGATGACCGGCTTGAGCCCAGCCAGCGCTTCTGCCGTCGTCTCACGCAGTCCCCCGTCGCGAGTGACAGTGGCGATCTCACCGGTAGGCACGCCTTCCTTGTCCACCACGGGAGCCTTGACGGGCACGATCTCGCGGTCGAAGCGTCCTTCTGCCCAAGCCTGAGCTGCGCGGCGCTGCGATTCCAGACCGAACGCGTCGACGTCGGCGCGCGTGATCCCACGCTTCTCGGCAATTCGCTGCGCGGAGGTGAACTGGTCACCCATGTCGATGGTCCAGTCGTCCGGGTACGGGTTTCCCGTTCCCGGTGCGTTTGCCTGACCCAGGAACACACGGCTCATAGCCTCGACGCCGCAGCCGATACCGGCCGAGATCTGACCAGAAGAAATCAGGCCGGAAATCAAATGCACTGCCTGCTGGGCGGATCCACAGGCGCAGTCGATAGTGGTTGCCGCGGTGCTGTACGGCAATCCGGCGTGCAGCCACGCCTGCCGCGTGACGTTGTTGGACTGCTCACCTGCCTGGGTGACACAGCCGCCGATGATCTGTCCGATGTCTTCCGGTGCGACGCCTGCCCGTTCGAGAACGCCGAGCTGCGCTGCTCCCAGAATCTCGGCGGGGTGCAGTCCCGCCAGGGCGCCGCGACGACGGCCGATCGGTGTCCGAGCGGCCTCGACGATGACTGCATGACCCATGATGTTCGCTCCTTCGTGGAGTTTTCGGTCGGTGAGCTGGCTCACCGTCTAATTTTCTGTAATTTATTCTATTAATGATGTCAGGGCAATGTCCGGATTGACATCAACTCTCAACTGATGCGGATTCAAAAATAGAATTGATTTCAATTTTGCGAACATGACGAACCCTCCCCAGAGAGGGGCGAAGTCACGTCAGTGCCGTGAGAGATTCACCAGAAGCAGGTCGCATCCCTTGCGGATGTCGTACTCCGCATCGGGGATGGAGATTCGACCGTTGAGGCACGATTGGATGACCCCGAACCACAGCTGCATCAGCAGACGCAACCCGGTGTTGTCTTCCTCGGTGGGGTTCTCGATCCCGGCCGCATCGAGAATGATCTGCCGGAAGCCGCGATCGATCTTTCCCACGTCCGGCACCGTCGCGACGTTGGCGGTACTGGACGACTGCAGCATCGCAGTCGAGAGAGCCGGCCGACGCAGTAACCCGCGAGTCGCGCGAACCAATACCTCGTACACCGCATCCTGCGGATTGTCCGACTGAACCTGATGCCTGACAAAGCTGGCACCGATCTGGTCGATCTGCTCGACCATCACAGCGACGAAGAGGTGCGTCTTCGAGGGGAAATAGCGATAAAGAGTGCCGATGGCCACGCCCGCCCGCTTGGCGACCTCGTGCATCTGTACCCGTGAGAGTTCCTTCTCGGTCCCCAATTCGGCCGCCGCTTCCAGCATCCGCACATGGCGCGCCCGCTGCTCGTCCGAACTGGGCTCTGCAGCGTCCCTGACCTCGGCAATTCTCGGCAACGTCGCCCCCATCATCGATTCTGTGTCCCGGTCGCGAACGACCTCGCCAATTCTCTCATCTCGACCACCCATCTCGGCATATTGCCCGCTCAGTGGGACCTGGCATGGCCTTCTCTCCCCGTGCGGTATTCCGTGGACACCCCACCCTCTTGGAGTTAGGACGCAATGATGCAGGACTGGACCACCGAGTGCGACGTGTTGGTAGTCGGCTCCGGCGGCGGCGCGCTGACCGGCGCATACACCGCGGCAGCTCGAGGATTGACGACGATCGTCCTCGAGAAAACCGATCGCTTCGGCGGAACTTCCGCGTACTCGGGCGCATCCATCTGGCTGCCGGGAACCCAAGTACAGGAACGTGCGGGACTCCCCGACTCAACGGAGAACGCACGCACCTATCTGCGCGCATTGCTCGGCGACGCCGAGTCCGAGCGCCAGGATGCCTATGTCGAGACCGCTCCCGATGTCGTCGCACTACTCGAGCAGAACCCGCACATCGAATTCGAGTTCCGTGCGTTCCCCGACTACTACAAGGCCGAAGGCCGGATGGACACGGGACGCTCCATCAACCCTCTCGATCTCGATCCCGCCGACATCGGTGACCTCGCCGGCAAGGTGCGTCCGGAACTCGACCAAGACCGCACCGGTCAGGATCATGCTCCCGGCCCGATGATCGGTGGGCGCGCACTGATCGGCCGACTGCTGGCCGCAGTCCAGAGCACCGGTAACGCAGAACTTCGTACCGAATCCATCCTCACCTCCCTGATCGTGGAAGACGGTCGGGTTGTCGGCGCCGAGGTCGAATCCGGCGGCGAAACCCAGCGAATCAAGGCGAACCGCGGTGTGCTGATGGCAGCGGGCGGCATCGAAGGCAACGCCGAGATGCGTGAGCAGGCCGGCACCCCCGGCAAAGCGATCTGGAGTATGGGTCCCTTCGGCGCCAACACCGGTGACGCGATCTCCGCCGGAATTGCTGTCGGTGGCGCAACCGCTTTGCTCGATCAGGCGTGGTTCTGCCCCGGCGTCGAGCAGCCGGACGGCAGCGCCGCATTCATGGTCGGCGTTCGCGGCGGACTCGTCGTCGACAACGCGGGCGAGCGTTACCTCAACGAGTCTCTCCCGTACGACCAGTTCGGCCGGGCCATGGATGCGCACGACGACAACGGTTCTGCAGTGCCGTCGTTCATGATCTTCGACTCGCGCGAGGGTGGCGGACTACCTGCCATCTGCATCCCGAACACGGCGCCCGCCAAGCACCTCGAGGCCGGAACCTGGGTCGCCGCCGACACTCTCGAAGAACTCGCCGCCAAGACCGGACTGCCGGCCGACGCATTGCGCAGCACTGTCGAAAAGTTCAACGATGCCGCAAAGCTGGGAGTCGACGAAGAGTTCCATCGCGGCGAAGACCCGTACGACGCATTCTTCTGCCCACCCAACGGCGGCGCGAATGCGGCACTGACGGCGATCGAGAACGGTCCGTTCTACGCGGCCCGCATCGTCCTCAGTGACCTCGGCACCAAGGGCGGATTGGTCACCGACGTCAACGGTCGAGTCCTGCGTGCCGACGGCAGCGCCATCGACGGCCTGTACGCCGCCGGCAATACGAGCGCGTCACTGAGCGGCCGCTTCTACCCCGGTCCTGGCGTTCCGCTCGGCACGGCCATGGTCTTCTCGTACCGAGCAGCCCAGGACATGGCGAAGTAACCAGCACAACGAGGACGTGGGGCAGGCAATGTCAGAATCACCTGCCCCACACTCTTTCGCACGGCGACGCGATTTTGTATCACTCCAGGTCGATACCGGGCAACCCGTCCACACTCTTCGCGTTCTTCTCGGCGCGATAGGCGATGAGCCGCTCCGGCCCCCTCTTCTCCGCTACGCGGTCGAGCACGTCACGATCGGATTGGTAGTCCATCAGCGGTACTGCGTATCCGCACGAATCCGAAATGCGCGTCAGATCGACCACGACGATCGACCGCAGCCCCGGGTGCTCAGGGAACCTACCGACAAGCTCGTTGAACGGTTCCGACCCTGCAAGCAGAACGTGTCCGTGACCGTGCAGTCGTACGATCTTCGGTGGTCCGTCAAACGCCATGAACATCAGTGTTATTCGGGAGTTCTCGCGCACGTGCGCGATGGTTTCCACACCGCTGCCGGTGAGGTCGAGGTACGCCACCCGGTTGGATGTCAGCACCACAAACGATCCGACTCCCCCTTTGGGTGAGCAATTGACCAACCCGTCAGCAGACAACGGTGCGGTGGCAACGACGAACAGCGGTTGAGCCTGCAACCACGTGGTGAGCTTTTCATCGATGCCTTCGTAGACGCGCCCCATGTCGAGAGTGTAGTTCGCGCCGACTGGACGTCACGGGGCAGACGCTGCGGCGGCTCGAATCTCCTCACACATCGCTGCGAAGACGCGGTCGTCGGCGGGATTCGCCGGCACCGCCAGTGCAATGCCGTCGCAGAGACTCGCGTATTTCGAACTCAGCACCTCGGGGAGTTCGGCGTAGGTGCATTGCGTGACCAGCCTGTCGAGAACATCGTCGGTGAGGACGGCAGGTAGTCGAGCCCAATCACCTGCCCGCGCCATCACTGTCAGTTCTTCCCCGACCTCGGATAATCCGAGGACCTCCAGCGCGACTCGGTACGCCGGAGTGGAGTAGAGAAAGGCAAGTTCACTGCGCACCGCTTCTCGTTGAGCAAGTATCGCGGCAGGATCTTTGCCGGTGATCATCTTCGGAACGGCAATCAGTCGCGGCTTCCTTCCTCCTGCCGTCAACGATGGAATGATCCTCTCCGCGAGCACCTTCGGATGGGAGCTGGTGGGGTGAGAAACAAAACCGTCGGCGACGGCTCCCGCCAGTGAGCACATGCGCAAGTTCACTCCCCCGGTCCAGATCTCCGGAGCCGGAACATCGAGCGGCCCCGGATTGAAGTAGGGCTGCAGCCGGTCGAAGGTGTAGTGCGTTCCGGCATGGTCGAGTTCACCGCCCTCCTGAAAAACTCGGAAGATCTCGCGTACAGCGCTGACGTAATCACGCAGTTGCGCAACAGGATCCGTCCACGGCATCGAGTACCGCCCGACGATGTTCCCACGCACCTGCGTCGCAAGCCCCAGTTGAAATCGCCCACCCGAGAAACCCGCAAGATCCCAGGCAGCCAAAGCCGTCACCATGGGACTGCGCGCAAACGCGACAACCATCGACGTCCGGACAGTGAGAGTACTGCTGTGCTCGACGGCCAAGGCCGCCACCGCAAACGGATCACGAATGGTTTCGGAGATGTGCACCGTGTCGAAACCAAGGTTCTCGATGCGTCGGACGTGCTCAGCTACCTGCCGCAGCGGAGTGTCGGCAGGTAGCGAGGTCACCAATTCCATATCAGCTCAAAGGCTCCAGGCGAATCGACAGCAGCTTTCCTTCGGTAGCCACCTTGCGAGCGTGTTCATTGAAATCCGGGGCGGCACAAACGAACAGGGTACGACCGTCGGAACCGCCGAGTCCGCAAGCGAAGACACCGCTGTCGAAGGCAATTTCGTCGACTATCTCCCCGCTGGCGCCCACATGAAGAACACGGCTTCCGAGGGCATCGGCCACCCACATCGAATCGTCTCCGTCGATACAACACCCGTCCGCCGCAACGACGATCTGAGCGAGGGTGGTCTCCATCTCGGGTCCACCAGGCACCGGCCCGAACGACGCCCAGTCGCGGCGTTCACCCAGAGAGCCGTCGGCCTGGACGGCAAACGCACTGATTCGATTTCCCAGCGTTTCGTCCACGAGCAGATCTCCGGTCGACGTCAGAGCCATTCCGTTGGGGAAGTGGAGATCTCGCGCGACGACGTGCACCGATCCGTCGGGGTCGACGCGGAGGAGATCTGCCGTCTCGACGGGGGCCAGGTTCATCAGATCGAACCCGAAGTTGCCCACGTACGCTCGTCCCTGTGCGTCGACCAGCATGTCGTTGACGTTGGCACTGACGTACCCGGACAAGTCTGCGTGCACCACCAACTCGCCATCGGATTCTCGCCGCAGAATCTTCTGGTCCCGCATGGAGACGACCAGTAATCTGCCGTCCGGAAGCCACCCCAGCCCGGACGGCTGCCCTGGAACCTCCGCCTCGACGCGTATGTCTGTCCCGTCCTCGCAGGCCGAAATCACCTGGTAGGTGTAGAAGTCCGATACCCAGATCCGGTTCTCGTGCCAGCGCGGGCATTCGAAGTAGGTGTATCCCTCGAGAACTACCGCAACTTCTGGTGCCATCAGGCTCTCCTGCGTCGGTGACGAATGGACTATCAGCCCCATTCAATCACCGGCACCGCTGTCGCGGTGTCCGATTCCCGACTAGTCGCCGGCGCGAACTTCGTCCAACACGTCGAAAGCGGATTCCCATCCGTCGTACACATTCCCGTCACCCTTGAATCCCGGAATTCCTACCAGGTGGAAGGTCATCTCGGTTTTGTCACCCCGTTCTGCGAGCGTGACCGTTATCCGAGGTGCGGCATCCACCGGATCACTCGGATTTCCCCAGGTGAAGACCAGCCTCTTCGGCTCGTCGACCTCGAGATAGGTTCCGCCGGTGGGGTACTCGGCTCCGTTCTCGTCGTTGATCATCAGGTAGCGGTACGTTCCGCCAACCCGGGGGTCGATCGTGACGTACTCCCGAGGACTGCTGACACCCTTCGGATGCCACCAGCGCGCCGCCTCGTCGGGGTCGGTCCACGCCTGCCAGACAAGGTCGCGCGGCGCATCGAAGATCCGGGTGATGGTGAATTCTGCAGTGGCATCGACGTTCTGGTCACTCATTGTCCTTCTCCTTCTTCGGTCGACGTTGCTTCAGCTCACGTAGACGCTCGTCGAGGAGGTCGAAGCGTTCGTTCCAGCCTCGCCGGTGTTCGTCGACCCAGGCGCTGGCGTCGTCGAGACCCTCTGCGCGAAGGGTGCACGTGCGCCATTGCGCGGTGGCGGTTCGTTCGATGAGACCGGCTCGCTCGAGCACCTTCAAATGCTGAGAGATGGCGGGTCGACTCATTTCGAACGGCTCGGCCAACTCACCGACGGTCATCGAACCATCAGTGAGGCGAGAGAGCATTTCACGCCTCGTCGGGTCGGCCAATGCGCTGAACACTGCATCGAGTCGGCCGCTTCGCTCGTCCATGTAAGCAACTCCTTAATTAAGGAATAGCTTAAACATAGGACTCGACATCTTGCGCGTCAACCCTTTCAGCTCCAGGTATATCGAAGCCGCTCGACGGTTGTCGCCTCGTCCATCTGGGAGAAAGTCTCGCGCTCAACTCCCTTCACCGACACCATCGCTTCGATGATCGGCTCCCCGAAGATTTCCTTCGCCACCGAGGAGGAGTTGAACTTCTGCACTATCTCGCGCAGATCGGTGGGGACTCGGGTCACCCCGCGCTCATCACGTTCCGCCTCCGTGAGAGTCGACGGGTTCACCACAATTTCCGGCGGCAATGGCGAGGCATTGCCGATACCGATATGCGAGAGGCCAAGTATCGCAGCGGTCGCCAGATACGGGTTGGCCGATGGATCGACGATTTTCACTTCGGCGTTGGCGCCGTGTGGATTCGACGGTGACTCGGCGCAGAATCTCAGTGCCGCTTCCCGGTTCTCGAGCCCCCAACAGACGTAGGCCCCCGACCAATTGTCCGGTCGCAGCCTGACCCCGGAGAGCGGTGAGGACGCAAAGACGGCCGTGAATTCCGTTAGGTGAGAGAGGATTCCACCCAAAGCTGATGATCCTTTGTCGGTCATCCCGTACTCCTGCCCGCCACCGGAGAAGACGGGCCGCCCACCTGAGTTCAACGAAAAGTGCTGGTGTGCACCGTTCCCTACACCTCCGATCGTAGGTATCGGTGAAAACGAGGCCGCCAATCCGTGGGCTCTGGCAGTGCGGCTGATCAAGATCCGGGCCAGTATCACCAGGTCGGCAGCCTGAACAGGAGTTGCCGGAGCGATGGAGATCTCGAATTGTTCCGGTCCGTACTCTGCATGCACTTGCTCGATATGAAGTTGTGCGCGTTCGGCATTGCGCAGAAGGTCCTTGAGGAAGTCCTCGCGGCGCAGGACTGCACCTAACCCGTACGCCGACCACGCTCCGTTGCACGCATCACCGAAAAGAGTGAACTCGATCTCGTGACCCACCCGAGCTTCCAGTCCGTCGGCGGCAAGCCGCGCCACGACGGCAGTGAGTGCGGACCGAGTACACACGGCAGCCGTCGCACCGTCTTGCTCGTGCAACGTCGCCGGCGCCCACGACACGCCCCCGCCGAGATCACGGAGGTCGGAGCGGTCGATACGCAACCGGAGATCACCCACGACGGAAAAGGAATCGGTGAAGGCAATCCGATCGTCGCTACAGAAGACGTTCCAGCTCGGTGAGACTCCCGCACCGGCTTTCTCGAAGACACCGGTTCGGCCGGCCGGCATCACCTTCGCGCGCGCGACACCCGCCATGTCGACGATCGAGCCGATGGTCAGAGCCGGTACTTCCCTCATCCAAAGGCAAATACCCCACCCGGTGACGCGCCAACCCGTCAGATCAGGTTGTCCTCCACCGGCAGTCCGAACGCCGCCCGGCCGTAGAGCGCCAACGCGCGCTCGGGTTCGTTGGCAACGTGAACGCTGCCCGCATGAACGTCACGCCACGCACGCTCGATCGGGTTTCCGCGAGAGAGGGAGTTCCCGCCTGCCGTCTTGAAAAGCATGTCGATCGCTTCCACCGAGCGTTCCGTCGCACGAACCTGATCACGACGCGCACGCAGCCTCATCGAGAGTGGGAGCTCCTGACCGGCCACAGCAAGTTCGTACATCTCCCGGATATTGCGATCCATCTGCAGAATCGCAGCATCGATCTCCGACGACGCACGTGCGACGGCGACCTGAGCGAACTGATCCTCACTGAACCGTCCACCACCCAAACTCAGACGGACGCGCTCACGCATCACGTCCAGGTACCCCTCGTAACAACCGGCGACGATGCCCACACACGGAGCGGCAACCGTCGAGGTGAAGATGCTCCCGAACGGAAGTTTGTACAGCGGGCCAGGATTGACCGCTTGGCCAGGACCACGCAGTTGTGCGGTCTCGTAGTTGCGCTTCAATCGGTGCTCGGGAACGAAGGCCTTGTCGACCACGATCTCGTTGCTCGCGGTGCCCCGCATACCCACGACATCCCACACGTCACGGATTTCGTAATCGGTGCGCGGCACCAACACCGTCATGAAATCGACGGGACGACCATCCATGCCGACCACCATCGCTCCCAGCAACGCCCAACTCGCGTGGTCGCAACCGGAGGAGAAACCCCACTGGCCCGATAGCTCGTAGCCTCCGTCCACCGCCGTCAGTCGACCGACCGGCGCATAGGCGGACGAAATGAGCGTCGTCTGATCCTCTCCCCACACGTCGGCCTGCGCTCGGTCGTCGAAAAGTGCAAGATGCCACGGGTGCACCCCCACCACCGACGCGACCCAACCGGTCGAGCCGCAGGCAGCCGAGATGGCCCTGACCACTTCGTAGAACTGAACCGGGTCGCTCTCGGCACCTCCGTATCTTTTCGGCGCCAGCATGGAGAAGACGCCGGCTTCGGACAGCTCCCGGATGGTCCGTTCGGAGATCTTGCGCGAATCGTCGACCTTCTGAGCGCGGGCCGCGATCTTCGGAAGCAGATCACGGACTGAACTCAGAACCTTGTTGACCATGGGAGACACTCCTCGCACCGAACCGTGAGGGAGCGGATCGGCAGATAGACATAACGGCTGCCCCGTCACGATATGTCGGTCACGCGTTCCGGTGATCGGAAGTCCCGGAGGCCGGGATCAGCCGCCGGATCCTCGCGCTCGCCGCTGGTCCCGGCCAGTGAGACGAGACCCCAGAGGCAATTCACGCTCCCCTAGCGTCGGGCGTCGACACTGCCCCTGGAAAGGACGGGACTCATCGTGACGATCACTCAGTCCGACAACGACGAGGTTCGCGAGATCCAAGCTGGAACCGCGCCTACACGCTTTGCGCGTGGATGGCACTGCATTGGACTCACGGAGTCCTTCAAGGACGGCCAGCCGCACTCCATCGAGGCGTTCGGCACCAAACTGGTCGTCTTCGCCGACAGTGAAGGCAACGTCAAGATCCTCGACGCGTACTGCCGTCACATGGGTGGCGACTTGAGCCAGGGCACCATCAAGGGCGACGCCATTGCCTGTCCGTTCCACGATTGGCGCTGGGGCGGCAACGGCAAGTGCCAGAAGATTCCGTACGCACGCCGCGTCCCCCCGCTGGCCAAGACGCGCGCCTGGCAAACCCTCGACCAGGACGGCATGCTCTTCGTCTGGCACGACCCCGAGGGCAACCCGCCGACCGACGACGTGGCTATCCCCCGCATCGAAGGCGCGCTCAGCGACGAGTGGAGCGACTGGGTCTGGTACACCACGACCGTCGACACCAACTGCCGCGAAATCGTCGACAACATCGTCGACATGGCGCACTTCTTCTACGTGCACTACTCCTTCCCGACGTACTTCAAGAACGTCTTCGAAGGCCACGCCGCAACGCAGTACATGCGCGGCGTCGCTCGCTCGGACATGCGTCCCCACGCAGCAGGCACCCCGAAGATGGTCGGCAGCAACTCGGTTGCCACGTACTTCGGCCCCTCCTTCATGGTCGACGACCTGACCTACGAGTACGAGGACTACAACGTCGACTCTGTGCTCATCAACTGCCACTACCCGGTCAGCGCTGACAAGTTCGTGCTCCAGTACGGCATCATCGTCAAGAAGTCGGATCGCTTCCAGGGTGAAGCCGCCGACGCGATGGCCGCGAACTTCGGCACGTTCATCGCCAAGGGCTTCGAGCAGGACGTCGAGATCTGGAAGAACAAGACTCGCATCGAGAACCCGCTCCTGTGCGAAGAAGACGGCCCGGTCTACCAGCTCCGTCGCTGGTACGAACAGTTCTACGTCGATGTCGCGGACATCGCTCCCGAGATGACCGAGCGCTTCGAATTCGAACTCGACACCGCGCGACCCGTCGCAGCCTGGCAGAAGGAAGTCGAAGACAACCTCGCTGCAAAGAAGGCAGACGAAGATGCAGCCTCTTCAGTGCGCTGAGTGCAAGGCTCAGGTCCTGGTCCAGAAGAACAGTTGGGAACACACCACCGTTCAGTGGAGTGACCAGGCCCGCGCCCAGTGCCTCGAAATCGCCGACGACCGTGAATTCGGGCAGCGAGAGGGACGACCCGGTGCCCCTCGCAAGCAGTGCGGCGCCTTGATCGCGTCCATCGTGAACGCTGCAACAGCGGGCGAACTCGAGATCCTCAACGACGAGCCGGTGCCTCAGCCGATCGTCGACGACAGCGAACCCGTACCGACTCCGTTTCACTAGTCAAGCCAACATCTTTCGAAGAAGGTAGTAATGATCGATCCTCAGTACTACGGCCCGTGGGCAGTCATCGCCGGCGGTTCAGAAGGTGTCGGCGCAGGGTTCGCCGACGAGCTCAGCAAGATCGGCATCAACCTCGTTCTCATCGCCCGCAAGCCGGGCCCGCTCGAGGAGACCGCGGCCAAGGCACGCGCCAACGGCGTCGAAGTACGCACTCTCGCATTGGATCTGCTCGTTCCGGACGCGCTCGATCAGATCAAGGCTGTCACCGACGACGTCGAGGTTGGTCTCCTCATTTTCAACGCCGGCGCCAACAGCTACGGCCACGAGTTCGTCACCGGAGATCTGACGGGATTTGCCGGAGTCATCGAGCTGAACATCAACAAGCAGCTCGAACTCTCGCACCACTTCGGCGGATTGATGAAGGATCGCGGACGCGGCGGCATCATGCTGCTCGGTTCGCTGGCCGGATTCATGGGCTCCGAGCACCAGAGCATCTACGCGGCGTCCAAGGCATTCGGGCGCATCTTCGCCGAAAGCCTGTGGCTCGAACTCCAGCCGTACGGCGTTCACGTCGTCGAGTTCATTCTCGGTGTCACTCGCACACCCGCTATGATTCGCGCGGGACTGAACTTCGACATCCCGGGCATGAACGTCGCAGAGCCCGAAGATGTTGCACGTGAAGGTCTCGAACACCTTGCCGACGGCCCGATCTGGGTGGCTGCAGGAAACTACGAAGGCGCCAAGAAGCGCAGTGGCTTCCCCCGAGACAAGACGGTCAAGGGCGCTGCCGAAGCGATGCGCAAGCTGCTCAACCGCTGACATCTGCTGTGCGCCTTTATTAACCCCCCGACGTTAAGAAAGGCGCACAGCATGAGCATCGACATCACCACTCTTCTCGACGAACGCGAGATCACCCGCTCCATCTTCGAGTTCGCCCGAGCCATGGATGCGCGAGCGTGGGATGAACTCCACCGGATCATGACGCCGGACGCTACGGCAGAATTGGGCACCGGAACTCTGCGCGGACCCGCCGAGGTAGTGGCGTCCATCCGCTCGTTCCTCGACGAGTGCGGTCCCACCCAACATCTGATCGGTAACGTGCTGGTCGAGGTGGTCGGCGATCTCGCCACCAGCCGCTCCTATGTCAGCGACATGCATGTGGGCACCGGGAGCAAGGCTCACCTGAACTTCTTCACCCTCGGCGACTACCACGACTCATGGGCGCGGATCGACGGAAAGTGGCGAATGACGCACCGCACCAAGCATTCACACGCCAGTCAGGGATCCATCGAGGTTCTGGGCGCCGGCCCCAGCGGTTGGCGAAGCTGATTCAGCTCAACATCGACGAACGGCCGGTCGCGAGCGGACTCTTGCTGGTGAGTCCGCCGTCGACCACCAGGGTCTGCCCCGTCATGTAGCGAGATTCGTCCGAAGCCAGGTAGACCATGGCATGCGCGATGTCTTCGGGTTCGCCGAGGTAAGGCAGGGCGTTTGCCTGCTTCATGCCGTCGATGACATCAGCGGGGACGTTGTCCACGAGAGCGGGTGTCATGATCGCGCCCGGCGCTACGGCATTGCACCGAACACCGTTTGCTCCGTACTGGACTGCGATGTACTGCGTCAGACGAATGACTGCCGCTTTGGCGGATCCGTAGGCAGACTGCAGGGAATCCCCGATCAATCCACCTACCGAGGCCGTGTTGACGATCGATCCTCCACCGGCACTGTTCATGTGCGGAATGGCAAGTCGAGAAGCGACGACAGTGCTGCGGACGTTGAGCGACATCACGCGATCCCACTCGTCCAAGTCCATCCGGAGCAGGTCGAGATCCTTGCTCGGGTTACTACCGCCCACGTGATTACACAGGACGTTGATGCCGCCGAATTCGGCGACCGCCTTTTCGATCATCGCTGCCAGAGAGTCCTCGTTCATGACATCGACGCCGAAACCCAGTGCATTGCCACCGGTCTCGCGAATCGCCACCGCCGCTTCCTCTGCACGCGCAGGATCGAGGTCGGCGACCAACACCTTGGCGCCCTCTGCCGCCATGAGTTGTGCTGCTGCACGCCCGATTCCACTGGCGGCGCCTGTGATCACTACACTCTTGCTTTCGAGCCTGTTCATATCTGTTCCTTTCGCGGAGAATCGCCGTACCCGGATCTCA
Organism: Rhodococcus sp. C-2; assembly: GCF_027854095.1. Taxonomy (NCBI): domain Bacteria; kingdom Bacillati; phylum Actinomycetota; class Actinomycetes; order Mycobacteriales; family Nocardiaceae; genus Rhodococcus; species Rhodococcus sp. C-2. The sequence continues at coordinate 80,861 of NZ_JAQGFI010000018.1, forward strand.
CGTGCCCGGAGTTGACAGCTCGGCGATTGCCCGATCACTACCAGTCAACGCAGGATCGACAGCCTCGTCCAACTTTCTTGAATGAACTCACAAGTACGTGACCACGGCCCGCGCACCTGCTACACCGCCGAAATCGAGTGGCGACGGAAGACCTCACTGTGCTGAAGTGGCACTATGCAGAATTCTGTTCGACCGCTGTCCATCGACGACCTCGACCGTGCCGCCGAGGTTCTCGGCGAGGCGTTTGCCGACTACCCCTGGACGAACTGGTGCGTCGCCGAAGACTCCCACGTGGAACGCGTCGCGACTCTGCAACGGATCTACCTCGAACACCTGGCACTACCGTTCGGGCGTTCCTACATAGACGATTCCGGCAACGGCGTCATCGCAGTCCTGCCGCCGGACGCTCCAGAGCCTGATGAAGCGACCGTCGAGAAGATCGTCGAACTGCACGGAGATCGGTTCGAGCGCGTTCTTCAGGCTGACGAACAACTGTCTGCGCTTCCCGTCCCCGACAACGCGTGGTCGTTGGCAACGATCGGTACGACGCCGCGCTCACGCGGAACCGGATTGGGTTCTGCGCTACTGAAACATGCTTTGGCGGAACTGGATCGAACCGAACAGAATTGCTGGCTCGATACGTCGACCGAACGAAATCTACCGCTGTACCAACGGTTCGGTTTCACGATCGTCGGCCAGACCTCGCTCCCCGACGGACCGGACGTATGGCGGATGCATCGACTTCAGGGCTGATTGTTCGACTTCAGCACTCGCCGAATCATTTTCGACAACGACGCGTATTGGGTGATCGTGTTGACGGCGATCCACCTCGAGACCGGCCACGTCCGGGTCCACGAGAAAACCCCGACCGACAGCAGTTGATCGTCGTCAAGGGTCTCGATGTAGTTGCGCAATATCGCAACAGCAGCTCCCAAGCGGTCACGAAGCTCCTGAGCCGGAATGTCGATGCTCGCGTCGACAACCGACTGGTTCAGTGCGGGTGTTTGCGTCCACTTGTAACCCGCCGCCGGCGTCTGCGGAGCCTCGTCTCGCAGCCCGGCACCTATCCACTCTGCGACGGCCTCTGCCCACCAGACACGCACAGCGAGTACGTCGTGCACCGTCCACGCGTCGACGGCAACGGCGTCGAACGCATCGGCCTCGGCGACGCCGTCGAGTAACGCTTCGAGTTTCGAATACGCCGAGTCCAGCTCGCTCACCAGTTCTTCGCGTGACCAGGTCTGCGCCACAATGCCTCCGAACGATCAGTGGAGAAGAAAGAAGCGGGACCATCTCGACTCGATGGCCCCGCCTCCAACTTTAACGTCCTCCCGGATTCAGTTCAGCTCACCCAAGAACCTTCCGAGGTTCTCGGCGATTTCCTTCGACCTGGTGTGGTGCAGGTAGTGGTCTCCGTCCAGCAAGATCACCTCTCCGTGGTCGACGGAGGCTGCCTGCCCCTCGTGCAGCTCTGTCCAGCCCTGAACTTCTGAATTGTTCACGGCGAACAACAGAATCGGAAGATCGGCTGGGAACGTCTTGCCGATTGCTTCAGCGAAGTTACTGGAAAGATGATCCATCTCGTTGAGATAGGTATCGCTGAAGTTGTTCTTCGCAGTCAACTGTCGCATCTCGTCCTTCGCGGCGGGATCGAGGTACTCGTCCGAGGCTTCACCACCGACGACCTTGGACAGCAATTCCGCCAAGCCCAATTGCCTTCCAACTCGGAGTGCGTCGATCGGGAATTTGGTATCCATGTTCGGCTGCCCTGGAACACTGCTGTCGATACCCACGAATGCGGTGACCTCGTCACGGTACTTCGCGGTGTAGTCCAGCGCATAGAGACCAGTGATCGAGTGCCCCATGAGGATGTATTCGTCAATTCCCAGCGACTGTACTGCCGTATGAATCTCTTCGACGATGTTCGCAGTCGTGCGGTCCTTGTCCGTTCCGTCACTGTAGCCGTAACCGAAGGGCTCGATCGTGACGACGCGGTAGTCGGGTGCGAGCTCGTTGACAAGCGGTGTGAAGTCGAGAATCGGTGCGGACGTTCCGAACCCGGGTAACAGCACTATGGTCTGATCGCCGTTGCCGCGGATCGAGTAGCTCATGTTCTTTCCGTCGACGGACACGAACTGGTTGCCCGTCTCCCCGGCCGGAACGCTCGCTTTGCTGGAGCCGACATTGAATACGAGCGCTATCGATACCAGCACAACCAGAACTACGGACACCGAAGCAACCAGCTTCAGTGCAACGGTACGAATCTTCTTCATTCTCATCCTCATCTTCTCGGGCGTCGATACGGCTAGGAAAGGCTCGACATCGAGGCCGCACTGGTCTCGTCGAGCACACGCAACACGTTGTTGCCCATCAGCTTTGCCAAGTCCTCCGCGGACCAACCGCGTTCCGCCAGACGGTCTATCAACACCGCGAAACCGGATACGTCCTGCATACCGTCCGGAAAGTCGTCGAACCCATCGTAGTCACTGCCCAAACCGATGTGGTCGATGCCCGCGACGTCTCGGGCATGCTCGACGTGGTCGGCGAGATGGTCCACTGTCATCGCCGGTCGTGGGCCGACTCGCCCGCCTTTGAACCATTCGTTGTACTCGGCAGAAAGGAACATGGGTACAAAGGCGATCATGATGACCCCGCCGTTGTCCGCGAGCAGTCGCATGACGTCGTCGGGAACATTACGGGGGTGACCGCATAGCTGAGAGCACGACGAATGGCTGAAAATCACCGGCGCCGACGACGTCTCGATGGCATCTCTCATCGTTTCCACCGAGACGTGCGACAGGTCGACGAGTACGCCGAGCCGATTCATTTCGCGCACGATCTCGCGACCGAAGTCGGTCAGCCCGCCGTGTACTCGAGTGTCCGTCGCGGAGTCCGCCCACCCGGTGTTGTCGTTGTGCGTCAGCGTCATGTACCGAAGACCAAGGCGCGCCATCATTCTCAGGACACCGAGCGAGCTGCCGATGCTGTGACCGCCCTCCGCGCCCAACAAGGACGCGACCTTGCCCTCGCTCCAGATGCGACGCACGTCGTCACCTGTACGCGCGAATTCGAAAGTATCCGGATATCGCTCGATCATCCGGTACACGTAGTCGATCTGTTCGAGTGTGTACTGAACCGCCTCTGGCTCCGTCCGGTCACACGGGGTGTAGACCGACCAGAACTGCGCACCGACGCCGCCGCGACCGAGTTTGTCGATGTCGGTTTGGAAGATGGAATCCTTCTCGAGATTCTCCACCGAGTATGCGGCAGTTTCGCGAGCCGTCCAGGCCAGATCGTTGTGACCGTCGATGACCGGCGCAAGGCCGTAAGCATCCAGTGCCGCGGGGTGATTCACGTCCGGAAAAGGAGCGAGAGGTTTCATCATGAGTTTTCCTCGAAAAGTAGTGCGGGCAGGTCGAGGGCCCTCATCGCCTTCGACCTGCCCGAGATTTCATTCAGCGGAGAGAATCATCTCGCCGCGACTAGTCGGAAATCTTCTTGAAAAGCCTTGTCATGTAGAGATATTGCTCGCCATCGATCGTGAGATGAGCCATCTCACCCGAAGCGCTCTCGTTACTGATCGAGAACCGGGAGGCGGACAGAGGCACGACCTTGGTGGGCGGAGCCGGCGGCTCGCCGTCGATCTCGACCTTGGCGAAGTTCTGCACCTGGAATCCGCCGTCCTCGCCGCGCGTGAGTTCGATTCGCACGGTTGTCGATTCATAGGTTCCGAGAATGTGAGACAGGTCGATGTCTTCCGCATTCGGCTCGGACTTCGGCTCCGGCAGAACGAGATCGAGCTCCTGGGCGATCTCCTTCTCGATGTCGTGGGCCAGGGCGCCGCCGCCACGCGAGTTGGTCACCACGGCCATGGCGAGACCGAGCTCGGGGAAGGTGTGAAAACGAGTGATCTGGCCGATCGTCGCACCACCGTGCTGCGCGGACGTCACGCCACCCCAGTCGGACAGGATCCAGCCGAGACCCCAGGCCTGATCGACGCTCGAGACCGCGGTCAGGTCGAATTGCGGAGTGCGCATCAGGCGCGCGGATTCTTCGGACAGAATGCGTTCACCCGTCAATGCGAGTCCGTCACGCATGTGTGCAGCACCGAAGGTCAGGAGCGAGCTGACCGATCCGGTGATGATCCCGGCCGGACCGATACCGCGCGGAAGCAGCCACTGCTTGGTCGGAATCACCTTGTCCGGCGACGTCCGATCCGGGTTGGCCACGTGGCCGACGGCCGTGCGGAACAGCGGCGCGTCCTTGGCCTTGGTGATGATGTGCGTCAATCCGAGTGGCTTCCAGAGATATTCGACCAACGCCTCGTCCCACGTCATCTCACGAAGGACCTCGACGATGCGGCCGGCAACGGCAAAACCCGCGTTGCTGTAACTCAGATGCCCGCCGGGCTCGGTGACGCTGATCGCGGTCGCGAGTTCGTCTACGTACTTCTCGACGCAGTCGTCACCGTCACCGGTGTCGTTGAACAGGTCTCCGTCGATACCGCTTGTGTGCGTGAGCAACTGGCGGATCGTGATTTCCTTCGTGTTGGAAGGATCCGCGATCGTGAACTCCGGAAGCACCTCCACCACCAGGGTGTCCAGCGTCAGCTTGCCCTCGTCGACGAGCTGCATGATCAGCGTCGTCGTCCAGATCTTGCTCGCGGATCCGTACTGGAACAGGGTGTCTGCGTCGACGTCGACGCGCGTGTTCAGGCTCGTCACTCCGGTGGTGATGACACGGATGTCCGCCGCGCCGTCTTCGCCCAGCGCGATCACACCGACCTGCGCGCCCGGTACCGAATGCTTGGCTGCCAGTTCGTCGAGGCGTTCCTGCCACTTCGGGGCGACAAGTAGGTCCTTGGGCAAGTCGGTCACAGGTCGAACTCCTTCGATCATGGAAGCGAGCGGCGTAGACGGCGTTGCTGGGATCCGCTCAGGTCTCACTCGTCGGGAAGTGAGGTTGCGGAAGCAATAACCGTCCACCCATGATCTCAGTGTGCTCGCAGTCACGTCCTGGTCGATTGCACCGAAGTCGGCCCCGAAAATGGTGCAATCGGACGAGCGAGTGTTCAGGATTCGCCATTCGAAACGATCAGCGCTCGAAGGTTCCTTCCAAGCGATTGCGTGAACCCGGATGGATCAAGCGCGCCGCGCTGACCAATCCGTTAGCCGACCAGGTGCGGCGGCGAATCAGCAGGCACGGTTCCCCGCGATCGATGCGTAACAGCTCGCATTCGTCCGGGCTACCCAACACCGCTTCCACGACATGCTCGCCGCGAACCAGAGGCGCAACGTCACTCAAGTAGTTGTTGGGGGTGATCGCGGTGAAGTCCTGGCGCAGATAGTCGGGCGCCTCGTTCGGATTCACGAATCGGTCTTCCACCTGAATCGGAGTTTCGTCCTCGAAGTGCACCATCAGCGAATGGAACACCCGTTTGCCCACCGATTCACGAAGGAACGTCTGCCCGTGGTCGGTTTCTTCCTCACGAACGAAGACGACCTCGGTTCGATGACGGTGGCCGCGGCGCTGAATCTCGTCGGCGATGTTCTTGACTTCGAACAGCGGGGACGCGGTCTTCGTGGCGGCGACAAAAGTACCGACCCCCATCATCCGCACGATCAGACCGTCGCTGGTGAGTTCGCGAAGCGCTCGATTGATCGTCATTCGTGACAACCCCAGCGCACTGACCAGTTGATTCTCCGAAGGCAGCTGATCGCCTTCGGTCCACCGACCCGAGTTGATCTGCGAGACCACGAGGTTCTTGACCCGTTCGTAGGCAGGGGCGGACTCGCCGCCTGCCTCGTTGAACAGCACGGCGAGTTCTGCGTCCACTTCGGCAATCGCCATCGCCACCACCCGTTCGTCGAAAACCACCGAGTCGGTTCTCCCGTTCGGCCTCCGAAGTCTATCCGCCTCGTGCACCTTTCCGATCCATCCGAGAGCGTCCGCGCCGGACCTAACCCACCATGCGCCGCAATTGGCTCGTCGCAACCGAAAGCGCAGCAAGATCGTGTTGCCCGGATGCCTCGATCTCTGCGAGCGCGAGAGTGGACCTCTCGATTCTCGACGCATTCCTTTCTTCCCACCTCGAGAGTTTTTCCGCTGTCGTGTCACCCGCTTCCGCGTCGGCCAAGACGTCGAGGGTCAGGGCCCGCACCGTCGAGTACAACTCGTCCCGCAACGACAACCTCGCCAACGCGTTCCATTTTCCGTCCTTGCTCAATGCCGACACTCGATTGAGCATCGGGACGAGCCCAACATGCTCACCGAGCCGGAAATAGAGTTCGCCGGTCTCCGAGATCGTCCGATCGGCGAGGTCCGCGATCTCCACCACGTCGAGCAGTCCGAACTGATCGAGCAATATCTCCACTCGCCTGACCAGGTTCTCCGGCGCGCCCTTGTCCGTGATGAGGACCGTTCGCGCAGCCAGGTTCCGCTGATCTGCGCCTACCAGCCAGCCATCGAGCTCTGCCGACGCCTCCGCGATGCGATCACCGAATCTGCTGATCTCGGCCCCGACGGCCAGCGGTTGCGGACGACGTGTCAGCATCCACCGTGACGCCCGGTCGAGCAGTCGCCTGGTGAGCAGGATCAACTCGTCGGACACTGCGGTCGAGATCGAGGCTTCGCTGATGTCGTGCCACAACCCCCACAGTCCGAACACCTCGGAGACCACAGTGAAGGCACGTACTGCGTCTTCCGGATCAGCGCCGACTTCTTCACCGAGCCGATACGCATAGGTGATGCCGCCTCGATCGATGACGTTGTTCGTCAGCACTGTCGCGACGATCTCGCGACGAAGTGGGTGCCGGTCGAGGGCGTCACCCCCTGCAACTCGAACGCCCTCCGGAAAATAGTTCGCCAGCACCTGGCGGTAGATCTGGTTGTCGATCGAGCTTCCTTCCAACAGCGTGGATTTCAGATCGAGCTTGACGTGGGCCATCAGTGTGGCGAGTTCCGGCGACGTCAGCCCCGTTCCCGACTTCTCGGCCGCGGCGAACTGCTTCTTGGTCGGAAACCCTTCGATGACACGGTCGACGATCCCGCGCGATTCGAGGTTGGAAATCACTCTGCCGTGCACACCGATCATCGCCCCCGCATCCGCCCGCGTGGTACCCATCAGTTCGTTCTGCGAACGGTTGTCTGCGAGAACGAGTTTTGCGACCTGGTCGGTCAGCGATTCGAGTAGTGCGTCACGACGTGAGTCCGTGACGACGCCTGAGCTGATCAGAGAGTCGAGAAGGATCTTGATGTTCACCTCGTGGTCGGAACAATCGACTCCGGCCGAATTGTCGAGGGCGTCTGTGTTGATCCGTCCACCGCCGCGTGCGTATTCGATCCGTCCGGCCTGGGTGAGGCCGAGATTGCCTCCTTCACCGATCACTCGGGCACGCACTTCGTTGCCGTTCACCCGAACGGCGTCGTTGCTCTTGTCGCCGACTTCGAGGTCGGACTCACCGGAGGCCTTGACGTACGTTCCGATGCCGCCGTTCCACAACAGATCTGCCGGGGACCGCAGAATCGCCCGAACCAGTTGTGGTGGAGTCAGTTCGGTGACGTCGTCCTCGAGGCCCAGTGCCTCTCGTATCTCGTCACTGATCGGAACGCGCTTCGCCGAGCGTTCCCACACTCCGCCGCCGGCACTGATCAAGGTCGGGTCGTAGTCGGCCCACGAGGATCGTGGGAGCGCAAAGAGACGTGATCGCTCGTCGTACGAGCGCTCAGGCGACGGGTTCGGATCGACGAACACGTGCCGATGATCGAACGCCGCGATCAGGCGAATGTGCTTGCTGCACAACATACCGTTGCCGAAGACGTCGCCACTCATGTCTCCGATCCCCACCGCGGTGAAGTCATCGTGCTGGGTATCGACGCCGAGCTCACGGAAGTGCCGCTTGACACTTTCCCAGGCGCCCTTCGCCGTGATACCCATGGCTTTGTGGTCGTAGCCGACCGACCCGCCGGACGCGAAGGCGTCGCCGAGCCAGAATCCGTACTCCGCGGCAACCTCGTTCGCGATGTCGGAGAACTTCGCAGTTCCCTTGTCCGCGGCGACAACAAGATACGTGTCGTCTCCGTCGTGGCGAACGACCCGCCGCGCCGCGACAACGGCCCCGCTCTGCTTGTCGACGTTGTCGGTCAGATCGAGTAGTCCGCGAATGAAGGATCGGTAGCAATCGATCCCGGCCGCCAACGCAGCTTCTCGGTCTGCGTCTGCGCCCAGCCCTGGAACCGGTGGGCGTTTGACGACAAATCCGCCCTTCGCTCCGACAGGCACGATGACTGCGTTCTTGACTGCCTGCGCCTTCACCAATCCCAGTACCTCGGTGCGAAAGTCCTCTTTCCGATCCGACCAGCGCAAGCCGCCGCGAGCCACCGTACCGAAACGAAGGTGCACACCTGCTACATCGGGTGAGTACACGAATATCTCGAACTTCGGTCGAGGGAAAGGCAATACGGACAGCTTCTCCGAATCGAACTTCAACGAGAGCGCGCCGAGCGATTCAGTGGGATACACGAAATAGTTGGTACGCAACGTGTTACGGACCAGTTCGGACAACGCGCGCAGGATCCGATCGGCGTCGAGTCCTTGCACCTGCGCCACGGCCGTTTCCACGTCCGCTGCTGCACGTGCACCTCGATCTCCGTCGACGACGTCAGGATCGAAACGGCTCTCGAACAATTCGCACAATCTGCCGGCGATCTCGGGATGATCGGCAAGTACCTCGGCGACGCGACCGGTGCTGTAAGGAAATCCCGCTTGCTGCAAGAACTCCGCGTACGCCCGCAGCACCACTACCTGTTTCCAGCCGAGTCCCGCGATCGCGACCAATTCGTTGAACGAGTCCGGCTCGGCGTCACCGTTTCGAACCGCGGCAAACGTCGCCCCGAATCGCGCAGCAAAGTTGTCGAAGCCTTCGACCGGAGCACTCGGGTAGTAGAGCGTGAACTCGTAGATCCTGGACTGTTCGGTTCCCACCGGTGCGATCTCGTACGGACGTTCGTCGACCACTTCGACGCCCAGGCTCTGCAATACGGGCAGCACCTCGCCCAGAGAGAGCGGATCACCCGAGACGTACAGCCCGAGACGGTGAGTACCCGGTCCGTCGACAGATCGGGCCAACCGTGGACTTACTTCTCCGGGCGCGAGGCCCTCGAACACCGCCATGTCCTCGGCGGCTCGGACAGCGTCGAAATCCTGCTTGTATGCCGCCGGAACTCGCTCGGCGAACCGAGCACGCCTGCGCCGCTCGTCGTAGTGCGAAGCATCCAGAACGAATCGTTCGTCCCACGTCAGGCACGCGTCGACGACGAGGTCCCGAATCTCCCGTGCTTGTCGCGCCGACGCGAAGTTCGCGCCGCCGCCGACTGTGGCCGTGAAATGTACGACGGCCAAGGGGGATTCCGAGACTCGACTGGAGAACTCGATATTGTGGGCACCGAGTGCGTCGGCGAGTACCGACTCGGCCGTTGTTCTGATCGTCGTACTGAATTTCTCGCGCGGAACGAAGAGCAAAGCCGACAACTCTTGATCTCGCCCTGTCGCCGGGGAACTTCCCACCGGTTGCAAGAACAGATGGATCGATGTGCGGCCGTCCACGGAAGTGAGTTCGTCCAGCGCGTCCGCGATTCGGGCCGGCTCGGCCGCCAGGAGCACTGTGACCGGAATCGACTGAATCACTGCCAGCATCGATTGTCCGACAAACGAATCGACGGTGGATCCTGAGGCCTCGAAGATGTCTGCGACGCGTCCTCGCACGAGCGGGGTTAGCCTGACGTCGGCGACGATACCGGTCGCGGTGAAGAACCCGACGAATCGGTACGCACGGTCGCCGACGGACACGTCGATCTCGGTGGCGTATTCGGATCCACCGAACCCTTGCCGGAGGTACACCACTGCAATCGCGAGGGGCGCCGCTTTCGAATCCGAAGAGCCGGTTGGATCGGGGAGCACGCCGATGGCGTACGGCTCGTCACTGTCGACAGTTCGCGCACCACCGATGACACTGAAGTTTCCGGCGCTGCACCACCGGAGAAAGTCAGCTTCTTCGGCGTAGCCGTTCGAGTCCAGTTGCTCGCGCGCCTCGTCGACGAGGTCCCGCAGGGGCACGGAATCGCGGAAGGCACGCGCGATACGGTCGAGGATTCCGGCGACGTCGTCCGCGATCACCTGCGCCTGCGCGTCCGAACAGTGTGCGGGTAGTCCTATGTGGATCCATGATTCGGTGCGCTCCCCGGCCCGGGCGTCTTCGGTGCTGTGCGCCGGTTGTACGGCTGTGCGAAGCACGGGGTGCACCACGAATTCAGGTTCCACGCGGGCACGGGCAAGTGTCGCCAAGACCGCTTCGACGAGCTGCGGCATGTCGTCGCCGACGTATTGAATCGCGGGGCCATCCCCTAACTCCCCGGCCGGCGCGAGTCGCGAGATCGACGAGTTGTGTCCTCGTCGACGCGAAAGGTCCATGTGCGCGGCGACAATCGCCAGCTTGCGGTCTTCGGCGAGCGCAGCGTATCGATCCGCCGACAAGCCCTCGAAATACGTACTGGACACCCTCCTCACATTCTCGGAGTCCGGTGTCGTGTCGACTGAAACGAGGCTCATGTCAGCACCTTCCGTCGAAAGCCACGCTGCTTCCGACTTGTAGTGGGTTCGATCCGCAATCAACTTGTCTATACAGGCTTAGACAAGTTGATCATTGCAGAACGTGAGCCGCGACACAACAAATTCACCCCTGGACAAATTCGCCACCCTCGGCCATAGTCAGTCCATGCCAACTAGTGGCAATTAGATTTCATTAGATGAAATTCGTAACTATTCCGCCTCGAAGGAGCCCCCGTGACTACCCAGACCGCGCCCGACACCGACAGCGTCGATCTCGCAGAGTTCCGCAGCACTGTCCGAGCCTTCGCCAACGCCGAGATCCACCCAGGAGCAGCCGCACGCGACGAGTCCAAGGAGTTCCCGGCGCAGCTGGTCAAGCGCCTCGGGCAGCAGGACCTCATGGGCATTTCCGTGCCCGAGGAATTCGGCGGCCTGGGTCTGTCGACACGAACCCAACTGGTCGCCATCGAAGAAGTTGCACGCACCGACGCCGCGCTGGCATCGATCTACACCGCCCACTACCTGGGCCTCGAGCCGATTCTCGTCGGCGGCTCCGAAGAGCAGAAGCATCGCTGGTTGCCCCAGCTCGCGTCGGGCGAACTACTGGCCGGCTTTGCACTCACAGAACCCGATGCCGGCTCCGACATCGCCTCGATGCGTACCGTCGCCCGACGCGAGGACGACGGCTGGCATCTCTCCGGATCGAAGACGTACATCTCCAACGCCAAGGAAGCCGACCTGGTCGTGCTCTTCGCCAAGACGGACCCGAGCGCAGGATTCCGAGGCATCACCGCCTTCGTCGTCCCCAAGGGAACTCCGGGAATCAGCTACTCGGAGCCGCAGGACAAGATGGGAATTCGTTCGGCCCCGACGTACACCGTCTACCTCGACGACGTCGTTCTGCCGCTCGACTCCGTGATCGGCACCGAAGGTCGCGGCGGCAACATTGCCTTGACCGCCCTGAACCGAGCACGCATCGACGTAGCGGCAATGGCAAACGGCATCGCTCTGCGCGCTTGGGAACTGGGACGCGAGTACGCAACGGAGCGAAAGCAGTTCGGCACGCCGATCTTCGACTTCCAGGCAATCCAGCTACTCCTCGGTGGCTGCGACGCGCAACTTGTCGCATCACGCGTCACCGCAGACTGGGCCGCCGACGTCAAGGACGCCGGTCAGGACATCCGCCGCGCCGCATCGATTTCGAAGTACGTCGCCACCGAAGCCTGCTTCTCGATCGTCGATCAAACCGTACAGATCCACGGTGGCGCAGGTTTCATGCGCGAATCGGAAATCGAACGCCTGTACCGCGATTGCCGCATTCTCCGCATCTTCGAGGGCACCTCGCAGATCCAGTTGCTCACCATTGCCGGCAATGCTCCGTCGCCGCGTTCCACCGAGTTCTGAAAGGCGCGGACATGACTGCACTTCCCCCACTCGACGGCATCCGGGTCATCGACCTCTCGCGCGTCCTTGCCGGACCCTACTGCACCGCACTGCTTTCCGACGCCGGTGCGGACGTCGTCAAGATCGAATCCGAACACGGTGAAGACTCTCGGCACCTCGGCCCGTTCCGCGACGGCGAGAGCATCTACTTCAACGTGCTCAATCGTGGCAAGCGTTCGGTGGCACTCAACCTCAAGAACGACGAGGACCGTGAGGCGCTGCTGACGCTCATCGAGACCGCCGACGTCGTCGTCGAAAACTTTCGCCCCGGCGTCACCAAGCGCCTGGGAATCGACTACGAGGCTGCGCGGGCTCGCAATCCGCGGATCGTGTACGCGTCCATCTCCGGTTTCGGACAGGACGGGCCCATGTCCGGAGCCGCCGCCTACGACCTTGTAGTCCAGGCTCTTTCGGGAATCATGAGCATCACCGGTTCGGAGGAATCCGGGCCGACACGGTTGGGTGAGTCGTTCGGAGACCTGGTCGCCGGGCTGTTCGCCGCCTGGGGAATCAGTACCGCCCTGCTGAGTGCACGGGCGAGCGGACTCGGGCAGCACCTTGACGTCGCGATGTTCGACAGCATGCTCGCCATGCTGCCGACAGCACACAGCCAACTGCAATCCACCGGGCTCACTCCCCCACGCGTCGGCAACCGTCATCCGGTGTCAACACCGTTCGACACCTACAAGGCCGACGACGGACTCTTCGTCCTCGCGGTTGCGAGCCAGTCGGGTTTCGAGAAGCTGGCGCAGACGATGAATCGCGTCGACCTGATCGCAGATCCCCGATTTGCCGACGACACCGCCCGGACCGAGAACGAACCGGCACTGCGCAAGGAGATCGAAAACTGGGCTGCCGGAAAGACCGTCGCCGACGTGGTCGGTATTCTCGGCGACGCGGGCCTCGCCGGCTCGGAAATCTGGGACGTCCAGCAGGCACTCACCTCCGCGCAGGCCGAGTATCGCGGAGTCGTCGAATCGTTCGAGCACCCGGTAGCAGGAAAAATCTCCTACGTACGACAACCCGTCGTGTTCGGTGATAGCCGACGCCCCGATGTCCGCCGCAGTCCCCTGCTGGACGAGCACCACGGTGAGGTACTGCCGGGCTCGCGATAGATTCAGCGCAGACATCCCTCGGCACTTGGAGTAGGACATGGCCCCCGGCGACGTGACCCGCAGCGCGAATCGCACGTTCGAACTTCTCGGTGCGATCGTCGAGCACGGCGGGTTGACGCTCGGCGACGCCGCCAAGGCAACCGATCTGGCAACCAGTACCGCGCTTCGCCTGATCAGAAGCCTCGAACAAACCGAGTTCGTCGTCCGCGGCGAGGACAACGTCTATCGCGTCGGCCCGCGGCTACTACAGATCGGGGCTCGCGCTCTCGGTGACAATCAACTGTTGCCGAGAGCGCGGCCCGCGATGAAGGCCATCGCCGAAACCACGAGAGAGTCGACCTACCTGTCGACGAAGGGACCGAAAGACACTGCGCTGTATCTCGATCAGATCGAGGGCACGCACGCGATCCGCCACATGGGGTGGGTGGGCCAGAGCGTTCCCCTGGACGGCACCGCCGTCGGCGCAGCGTTGAGCGGCAAGGTAGGCGAGAGCGGGTACGCCATTGCGCACGACACCATCGAGGATCACTCGACCGGAGTTGCCGCGCCGATCTACAACGCGGTCGGTCAGATAGCCGGAGCGCTCAGCGTCGTCGGCCCGACATTCCGTCTGACGGACGAGGTCTGCGCCAGCCACGGTCGTGTCTTGGTGGAGCACTGCGCCCGGTTGTCCGCGGAACTCGGCAGCCAGACACCCTGACCACCCCGAGCACTTGGCGATTCAGTCTCGTATCCGAGACAATGTGGTTCCCCGCTCCCACCTCAGCCCTACCCGTAAGGACACACCCCACATGACGACGAGCCGCGTGAAATCTGCTGAGCGCGTGCTCGACGTGCTCGATCTCCTGGCCCGCCGGGGTGTGCCGCTGGCGACGGCAGAAATCTCCAGCGCCCTCGAGCTGCCGAAGAGTACGACGCATCACCTCCTCAATGTCATGCGGGATCGACGGTTCGTCTCGTACTGGGCTGATCAACGCGCCTGGACCCTGGGTGTCTCGGCGTTCGAAGTCGGTGCGTCGTACATGCGGTCCGGCCCACTTCACCGTGAGGGCCAACGATTCATGCTGGCACTCACTCAGTCGACCGACGAGACCTCCCATCTGGCGGTACTTCAGGGTTCTGACGTCATCTACCTCGACAAACGTGAACCTCTGAAGCCCGGCGTTCGGTTGGTGACCGAGATCGGGACCCGCCTTCCGGCGCATCTCACCGCAGTCGGGCGGGCGATTCTGAGCCGTCTGGATGCGGAACAGATCAGCGCGCTCTACGAGGGGTACACCTGGCCGACGCGGACCGGAACGGGTCCGTCGACGCTCGCCGAACTGCGAGAACTGCTCGCCGCAGCACGTGAGAGCGGATATGCGGTCGAAGAGAATGCGACGACATCCGGGATCAACTGCATCGCCAGCCCCGTGATCACACGGGACGGTCGTCCGGTCGCAGCTCTCGGCGTCACCTTCCTCTCCGGCTCCAAATCGGCCGAGGAGAGTGCCCTGATCGCCGACCGAGTGCGCGCCGTCAGCGCCGAGTTCTCCGCCGATCTCGGAGATCGAATGGTGGAGACCCCGACCGCAGACATGTAGCCAATTTCTCCGTTCCGTACTTTGCGGGCCTTGTTTTCGTCTCATATTCAAGACTAGAGTCTCGTATACAAGACTTTGTTAGATAGCCACGCATCATCATTGGAGTCCCATGAACGCCACCCCTGCCACCCAGACAGCCACCCGAACCATCGAGGTCGGAATCGGCGCTGTCACCATCGCCGACGTCGTCGACGTCGCGCGCAACGGATACGGCGTTGCATTGACCGCGGAATCACTGGCCGCGATCGCCGAAAGTCGTGCACGCATCGAAGCGCTGGCCGCAGACCCCACACCGGTCTACGGAGTTTCCACCGGATTCGGCGCACTTGCCACCCGGCACATTCCGGCGCATCTGCGGACACAGTTGCAGCGCAGCCTGATCCGCTCACATGCGGCAGGTTCGGGACCGGAAGTCGAACGCGAAGTGATCCGGGCCTTGATGCTTCTGCGTCTGTCGACGCTCGCCACCGGGCGAACCGGAGTGCGCCCTGTAGTCGCACAGGCGTACGCCGACCTACTCACCGCAGGCATCACCCCGGTGGTGCACGAATACGGCAGCCTCGGATGCTCGGGAGATCTGGCACCACTGGCGCATGTGGCGATGGCAATCATCGGTGAAGGTTCCGTCCGCACCGCCGACGGTGAACTCACCGATGCGGCAACGGCATTGGCTGCCCATGGTCTCGAACCGGTGGTTCTGGCCGAGAAGGAAGGCCTCGCACTGATCAACGGTACCGACGGGATGCTCGGTCAACTGGCCCTTGCGATCACCGATCTCGATCATCTGCTCAAGTTGGCCGACATCGCTGCCGCTATGAGCGTCGAGGGCTTGCTCGGCACCGATCAAGTGTTCGCCGCCGATCTTCAGGCGCTTCGCCCCCACCCCGGACAGGGCGCGGCCGCCTCGAACATGGTGCGCTTGCTTGCCGACTCCCCGATCGTCGCCAGCCATGCGGGCCCTGACTGCACCAGAGTTCAGGACGCGTACTCACTGCGGTGCGCACCGCAGGTTGCCGGCGGCGCACGCGACACCGTCGATCACGCCCGACTGGTTGCCGGGCGCGAATTGGCCAGTGCTGTCGACAATCCCGTCGTCACTCTCGACGGAAGGGTTCGGTCGAACGGTAACTTCCACGGAGCTCCCGTGGCCTACGTCTTGGACTTTCTCGCCATCGTGACCGCGGATGTCGCGGGGATCAGCGAACGCCGCACCGACCGTTTCCTCGACGTAGCACGCAATCACGGTCTGACCCCCTTCCTCGCCGACGACCCCGGTGTCGACAGCGGACTGATGATCGCGCAGTACACACAAGCTGCCATCGTGTCCGAACTCAAGCGACTCGCGAGCCCGGCCAGTGTCGATTCGATTCCCTCCTCGGCCATGCAGGAAGATCACGTCTCCATGGGATGGTCGGGTGCACGCAAGCTCCGCCGGTCCATCGACGGTCTCACCCGAGTTCTCGCGATCGAGATACTGACTGCAGCAAGAGGAATCGATTTGCGCTCCCCACTCGAGCCCTCCCCCGCCACCGGAGCCGTCCTTCGGACCCTGCGCGAGAAGGTGCAGGGGCCGGGTACCGATCGCTTCCTGTCCCCCGAGATCGAGGCCGCGGTGGACTTGGCGGCATCGGGTGCACTTGTTGCGGCCGCGGAGAACGCGATCGGCGCCCTGGCATGAGCGCGCCCGGTGCGCTGAGGCCTCGCCCCCGACCCGAAATCGAAGCACTCCCTCGATACTCCAAAGCCGCCGGCCTCGAGCAGGTTCGGTGGCGGGCGTCGAGCAACGAGTCGACGGTTGCACCCTCGGCGGCCATTCTCGAGGCCGTCAATCTCGCGGCCTCACACTCGCACTTGTATCCGTCGCTGTTCGGCGACACGCTGATCGCTCGGTTGAGCGGCCGCCTGGGCGTCGGCGACGACCAGGTATTGGTCGGCGCCGGTTCGTTGGCACTGCTCCAGCAGGTATTGACTGCGTACACGGGTCCGGGCACCGAGGTCGTCTACCCGTGGCGCAGCTACGAGGCGTACCCGATACTGATCGGAATCGCCGGGGCGAGCGGTGTACCCGTCGCACTCGATTCCGAACATCGGCACGATCTGAGTGCAATGGCGGCGGCGGTGACGCCGCAGACCCGCGCGGTACTCGTCTGCAACCCCAACAATCCGACCGGTAGCGAGTTCTCGACCGCCGAGTTCGTCTCGTTCGCCCGTGCAATCCCGGGTGACGTCCTCATCCTTCTGGACGAGGCTTACCGGGAGTTCGCGACCAGCGATGTCGACGGCGTCGACCTGCTTCGAGCCTTTCCCAACATCGTCGTCTTCCGAACCTTCTCCAAGGCTTACGGATTGGCCGGACTTCGTGCCGGCTATGCCGTCACCAACTCGGCGATCGCAGCGGATCTTCGCAGCGCTGCACCGCCCTTCGGGCTCAGCGCCGTTGCCGAGGCCGCAGCCTGCGCGGCCCTGACCGATCCGGCACACACCGATTCGATAGTCGAAACGGTGACCGCGGGTCGTTCTCACCTACGTGAGCAATTGGCTCTGCGCGGCGTCGAGACGGTCCCGAGCGGTGCCAACTTCGTGTGGATTCCTCTCGGCAAGAGAGCTTCTGCACTCGAAGCGGCCTGCGTCGCGCAGGGTGTCTCGGTCCGGATGTTCCCCGGCGAGGGTGTGCGGGTGACCGTAGGTGAGCGGGCAGCAGAAGACGCCGTGATCGCCGCTGTGGATGCACTCGCACACAACCTTTGACCGACCGGAGAAAAGAATGTCCGTCCACGAACTTGCTCGGTCGATCGGTTCGAGTCGCCTGATCACCGACCCTGCGGTAATGGACTCGTACCGCCGTGACGAGGCCCATCTCGCCGAACCCGGCCATCCGGCGGCCGTCATGCTCGCCGAAACTGCGGCCGACATTTCCGAGGCGCTGAAATGGGCTACTGCTCACCGTGTCCCGGTGGTAACCCGCGGTGCGGGAACCGGTTTGGCGGGCGGCGGGGCAGCCGTCGAGGGCTGCCTGGTCATCTCGACCACTCGCATGCGCTCGATTCTCGAGGTCAATCCGGACGATCAACTCGCTGTCGTGGAAGCCGGGGTGATCAACGCCGACATCAGTCGAGCAGCAGACGAGTACGGGCTGATGTACGCCCCTGATCCGAGCAGTTTCGAGATCTCCACGATCGGCGGAAACATCGCCACCAACGCCGGTGGACTGCGTTGCGTGAAGTACGGCGTCACCCGCGATTCAGTCCTGGGTCTCGAGGTTGTGCTCGCCGACGGTCGGATCGTGCGGACAGGCCGAAGGACCGTCAAAGGTGTTGCGGGATACGACTTGACCAGTCTTCTCGTCGGTTCGGAAGGAACACTCGGAGTCGTCACGAGTGCCACGCTGAAGTTGCAGCCCAAGCCCAAGAGAGCACCGGTCACCGTCGTCGGCAGTTTCGATTCTCTCCGCTCCGCAGCGGACGCGGTTGCCGCGGTCGTTCGCGACGGAATCGGGCCGAGCCTGCTGGAGCTGATCGATCGAGCAACGCTGCGCGCCGTCGACGACTGGAAACGAATCGGGTTGGAAGACAACACCGCCGCGATGCTGATCGCACAGGCCGACGGGGTCGATGCCGACGCAGCAGCCGCGGCTATGCAGAAACACTTCGAGAGGGCGGGCGCCGATTTTGTCGCCGTCTCGCAGGACGCGGCAGAAGCCGCACAGCTACTCGAGATTCGTCGACTCGCCTATCCGGCTTCCGAACGACTCGGGCAATGTCTCGTGGAAGACGTCGGGGTCCCGCGGTCGAAACTGCCCGACATGCTCGAGAGTATCGACCGAGCGGCCGCCGAGTACATGGTCAAGATCATGACTGTCGCGCATGCTGGTGACGGCAACGTCCATCCGACCTTCGTCTTCGACCGCACTGCCGACGGCTCGGTCCCCGAAGCCGTGTGGACCGCCGCGGACGAGGTCTTCCGGCGTGCTCTCGAACTCGGCGGAACTCTGACCGGAGAGCACGGCGTCGGCGTTCTGAAGCGTCGCTGGCTCTCTCTCGAGCTCGGCGAGGACAGCATGCAACTGCACCGATCGATCAAGGCTGCCTTCGACCCGCTCGGAATCCTCAACCCGGGTAAGGGTTTCTGATTTCTCGCGCGGTGTTACACAGCATTTACGCGAAAACGGGTCCCGGGTATTGACGCCTGTATATACAGGCATATACATTTATCCGCAGTGACAGTGACCCAGCGCACAAAGCACAAGGCGCAAAGCACCAAGCACGAAGAAGGTGGGCAATACCCCGACGTCGATTCCGTCGCTCGACGGGCTCGCAGCAGAAAGACAGGCCTATGACTCACGATGGACCGGCCGAGGTCATCCTCACTCCGGAACGACGCACTATCGACGTCGTCCCGGATGCAGAACGACACGGCACCCCGCGCAGCCAGTTCACTCTCTGGTTCGGCGCCAACATGCAGATCACTGCAATCGTCGACGGCGCTCTCGCCGTCGTATTCGGCGCGGACGCCATCTGGGCGATCGTCGGACTTCTGATCGGCAACATCTTCGGTGGCGCTGTCATGGCGCTTCACTCCGCACAGGGCCCGCGTATGGGTCTCCCCCAGATGATCTCGAGTCGCGCCCAGTTCGGCGTCAAGGGAGCAGTCGTACCGCTTGTTCTCGTCATCCTGATGTACCTCGGCTTCGCTGCCACCGGCACCGTGTTGGCCGGACAGGCCGTCAACAAGATCCTGCACATCGACAGCCCCACCGTCGGCATCGTCGTCTTCGGTCTCCTCACCGCATTCGTCGCGGTCACCGGCTACAAGCTGATCCACATCGTCGGCAGGATCGCCACCGTCGTGGGCATCGTCGGATTCTCCTACCTGGCCGTTCGACTGTTCCTCGAGTACGACGTCGCCTCGTACGTCGGCATCAAGGGCTTCGACATAGTCACCTTCCTGCTCGCGATCTCGCTGGGTGCCGGTTGGCAGCTCACCTTCGGCCCGTACGTCGCCGACTACTCGCGTTACCTGCCGCGCAGCACTTCCGAGAGCACCACGTTCTGGTCGACGTTCCTCGGTAGTGTCATCGGATCGCAGTGGTCCATGACCTTCGGCGCTCTCGTCGCGGCCTGCGCCGGCGACGCGTTCCTGGGTAACCAGGTCGGCTTCATGGGAGATCTGGCCGGACCCGCTGCCATCGCCTTCCTGATCTACTTCGTCATCCTGGTCGGCAAGCTGACGGTGAACGTGCTCAACGCCTACGGCGGATTCATGTCGATCCTGACCACCGTCACCGCCTTCAACGGACAGTCGCGAATCTCGAGCACAGCGCGCACCCTCTACATCCTCGGTTTCACTGCGGTCTCGGTCTTGATCGCCATCGCCGCCAGCGCCGACTTCCTGGACAACTTCAAGAACTTCGTCCTGGTGTTGCTGATGGTGTTCACGCCGTGGAGTGCGATCAATCTGATCGACTACTACCTGATCTCCAAGGAACGCATCGACATTCCGGCGCTGTACGACGTCAACGGTCGATACGGAGCATGGAACTTCACCGCATTG
The DNA here is from genome assembly GCF_027854095.1 of Rhodococcus sp. C-2. Lineage (NCBI taxonomy): Bacteria > Bacillati > Actinomycetota > Actinomycetes > Mycobacteriales > Nocardiaceae > Rhodococcus > Rhodococcus sp. C-2. The sequence continues at coordinate 101,158 of NZ_JAQGFI010000018.1, forward strand.
GCTTGCTACGCCGCCGGCGTTCTCGCCCAGATCCCGTTCCTCGCCCAGAAGATGTACACCGGCCCCGTCACGGACATGCTCGGCGGCGCCGACATCTCGTGGCTGGTCGGCATCGTGTTCACCGGGCTGATCTATTACCCACTCGCCAAGCGCACGAGCAATCCCCCTTCGTCGATGATCTACCCCGATCACACCGCGATGACCGACTCTCGCGTCTGATCCCCCAACGTCTTTCGAACTTCAGCAAGCTAGGAGAACACAATGGAAATCAGCACCCCCGGCCACGAGCCGCGCCCCGTCCGTGCTCCCCGCGGCCCCGAGCTCACGACGCTCGGTTGGCAGCAGGAGGGTGCCCTGCGCATGCTCATGAACAACCTCGACCCCGATGTTGCCGAGCACCCGGACAGCCTCGTCGTCTACGGCGGAACCGGTCGCGCAGCGCGTAGTTGGGCTGCCTTCGACGCCATGGTCGCCACGCTGAAGACGCTGAAGAACGACGAGACCATGCTGGTGCAGTCCGGCAAGCCGGTCGGTGTCTTCCGCACCAACGAGTGGGCACCGCGAGTGCTGATCGCCAACTCCAACCTGGTCGGTGACTGGGCGAACTGGGAAGAGTTCCGCCGTCTCGAAGACCTCGGCCTGACCATGTACGGCCAGATGACCGCAGGCTCCTGGATTTACATCGGCACCCAGGGAATCCTGCAGGGTACGTACGAGACCTTCGGCGCCATCGCGAAGAAGCGCTACAACGGCTCACTCGCCGGAACGATCACCCTCACTGCGGGTCTCGGCGGCATGGGCGGCGCTCAGCCTCTCGCCGTCACTATGAACGACGGCGTCGCGATCTGCGTCGACTGCGACATCACCCGCATCGACCGTCGTATCGCCCACAAGTACCTCGACACCAAGGCAGACAGCATCGAGCACGCGCTCGAACTGGCGACCGCGGCACGCGATGCCAAGAAGCCACTCTCCATCGGCCTCGAAGGCAATGCGGCAGAGATCTTCCCGGCGCTGCTGGAGATGAAGGCCCCCATCGACATCGTGACCGACCAGACCTCGGCGCACGATCCCCTCGCCTACCTGCCGATCGGCATCGACTTCGGCGACATGAAGACCATGTCGGAGAAGGATCCGCAGAAGTTCACCGAAGATTCCCGCAACGCGATGGCCGCACACGTCAAGGCCATGGTCGGTTTCATGGACGCCGGCGCCGAGGTGTTCGACTACGGCAACTCCATCCGTGACGAGGCCCGCAAGGCCGGCTACGACCGCGCTTTCGACTTCCCAGGATTCGTTCCGGCCTACATCCGCCCGCTCTTCGAAGAAGGTCTCGGCCCCTTCCGCTGGGCAGCTCTCTCCGGTGATCCCAAGGACATCGAGGCCACCGACAAGGCCATCCTCGAACTCTTCCCCGAGAACGAGCACCTGCGTCGCTGGATAACCATGGCAGGCGAAAAGGTTGCCTTCGAGGGCCTTCCGGCCCGCATCTGCTGGCTCGGATACGGTGAGCGCCACCTCGCGGGCCTCAAGTTCAACGAGATGGTCGCCTCGGGCGAACTGTCCGCGCCGATCGCCATCGGCCGCGATCACCTCGACTCGGGATCGGTCGCCTCGCCGTACCGCGAAACCGAATCGATGATCGACGGGTCCGACGCGATCGCCGACTGGCCGCTGCTCAACGCCCTGGTCAACACCGCGTCCGGCGCTTCGTGGGTCTCACTTCACCAAGGCGGCGGCGTCGGTATGGGACGCTCCATCCACGCGGGACAGGTGTGCATCGCCGACGGCACCGAACTCGCGGCCAAGAAGCTCGAAGCAGTTCTCACCAACGATCCCGGGATGGGCGTCATCCGGCATGCGGATGCAGGATACGACCACGCCATCGACACGGCGGCCACGCGCGGCGTCCGAATCCCGATGACCGAGAACTGAAACAGCTTCACCACCTCACCCTGAGATAGGAATTACATTGACCACGAATGGTTCTCGAACCACTGTTCTGACCAACATCGGAACCCTCGTCACCAATGACCCGACTCTGGGTGAGGGAAAGCTCGGCGTACGACACGACGCGGCAATCGTTTTCGACGACGGCGTTGTTGCTTGGGTCGGTGATTCCGCCGACGCCCCGGCTGCCGATATCGGTCAGGATATCGGCGGTCGGGCCCTGCTCCCCGGTTTCGTGGAGAGTCACTCGCACCTGGTGTTCGGTGGCGAGCGGGCCGAGGAATTCGCAGCTCGCATGGCGGGCGAGAAGTACGCCGCCGGCGGCATTCGCAACACCATCGAAGCGACGCGCTCGGCCACCGACGAACAATTGCAGGCCAATGTTCGACGCCTACTCGACGAATCCCTGCGCTCCGGCAGCACAACCGTCGAATGCAAGACCGGATACGGGCAGAACACCGAGAGCGAACTACGCAGCGCACTGATCGCCGGACAGTTCACCGACGAGGTCACACTGCTGGCCGCCCACGTTCCACCACCCGAATATGCCGGTCGCGTCGATGACTACGTCGCCATGGCGTGCGACGAGATGATCCCTGCCTGTGCGCCACACGCGAAGTGGATCGATGTCTTCTGCGAGCGAGGCGCGTTCAACCGCGAACAGGCACATGCAGTCCTGAGCGCAGGCGTCGCCGCTGGACTGATCCCCCGCGTCCACGGCAATCAACTCGGCGAAGGGCCAGGAGTTCAACTCGCCGTCGAGATGGGAGCCGCATCCGTCGATCACGTCACCTACGTCACCGCCGAGGACATCGACGCCCTGGCTCAGAGTTCCACCGTCGCAACACTGTTGCCGGGTGCCGACTTCTCCACCCGCAACAAGTACCCCGACGCCCGCGCACTGCTGGACGCCGGCGTCACCGTAGCTCTCGGCGCCGACTGCAATCCCGGCACCTGCTACACCACCAGCCTCCCGTTCTGCATAGCAATTGCGGTGCGAGACATGCACATGACACCCGCCGAGGCAGTCTGGGCAGCCACTGCAGGAGGCGCCCGGGCGCTGCAGCGCACCGACGTCGGAACCCTTTCTCTCGGAACACGTGCCGACGCCATCGCGCTCGATGCACCGTCGTACCTCCACCTCGCCTACCGCCCGGGCGTCCCTCTGGTGCGCGAGGTCTGGAAAAACGGCGCACTCGCCACAAGCTACTGAAATACACTCACCGGGAGGCCGTCGTGGCACATCAGATCGCAGTCGACATCGAACCCAAGCCGTGGACCGGGCGCTCCGACGGCACCACTGCCGAGCATCTGCGGTGGCATCATGCCGTGCAACCGTATTCAGCCGAAACAGCTCCCGGCGACTGTGTTCTGATCGGATTCTCCAGCGACGAAGGAGTCCGCCGCAACAAGGGCCGCCGCGGTGCCGCGGATGGCCCCGACGCTTTGCGAGCCGGGTTGGCTTCCATGGCGCTGGCCGAACCACTGCAGATTCAGGACGCGGGAACCGTTGCCGTGTCGGGTGAAGAACTCGAGGCCGGTCAAGCCGCACTCGGGAACGCCGTCAGCGCTGCGCTTGATTCGGGACACTTCCCTGTGGTTCTCGGGGGAGGACACGAAATCGCCTACGGCACATACCTCGGCGTCGCGGGCTCCGAGTTGCGAACCGCTGGAGCCAAACTCGGAATCCTCAACTTGGATGCGCACTTCGACCTGCGGGGCGATCCGATACCCAGCTCCGGCACACCCTTTCGTCAGATCGCCGAGGACGAAGCCGCGGCAGGCACCTCACATCAGTACAGCGTGATCGGAATCAGCCAGCCGAGCAACACCACGGCACTGTTCGACACGGCTCACCGCCTCGGTGTTCGCTATCTGCTCGACGAAGAATGCGGAGCGATCGGCCGAGGCGTCGTGGATCAGTTCCTCGCAGACTTCCTCGACGACGTCGATCTGGTCTACCTGACCATCGACCTCGATGTCCTGCCTGCAGCTGTGGCGCCGGGCGTCAGCGCACCTGCGGCCTACGGAGTCAGCCTCGAAACCATCCAATACGTATGTGACCGAGTCACGTCCAGCGGAAAACTCGCGGTTCTCGATGTCGCCGAACTGAACCCGAGCCTCGACGTCGACAATCGCACTGCCCGAACGGCTGCTCGTCTGATCCACCGGATAGTCACGAAGCACGTGCCGGTTCAGCGCTAGCCTCGGCGCGCCTCCAGCAGATCTACGGGACTGCCTGAAAACTGATTCCACGAGTTCTGTCCGAGCACTCCAAACTATGTCCTTTGCCACCTCACAAGTGATGCCGCCTTGCAGATTGCCGATGGAGGCGACAACGCCTGTCTCGGGGTACGTGATCGTTCCGCACCCCTCGGATGTGGATGCCGTCGGCAATCGTGAAGTCGAAGTCGACGAATTGCCCGAGCAGTACTCGAAGCCGGGGACACCACCGATCACAGGAGGCCCGACCGTACCGTCGTGAATCGAAAAGCCGATCAACCCTCCGGGGTCGCCATTACCGACTTGCCCCGGATCACCGGTGGTGACGAAGATCGATTGGCCTGACTCAGTCTGAATCGTCCGTGTCGAATGATCGTTGCCGTAGGCCGATTCGATTTGAGCCACGGTGAGCCGTCACCGACGCCGCGGTCGGTCAGCGTTCCCGGCGGTGATTCGATGACGGTGACGCCCTCGCTGGTGAGAATTGCCCGTCCGGTGCCACCAGGCGTCGTGAACGGAACTACAGCGCAACTCGGAAACTGCATGGGCGTTCCAGCCTGATGCCAGACACACGCCCGCCACTACAACCGTGGTTGTAGTGGCTGCGCCGTTCCGAACTCGTCCAATGGGTGTGCGCGGTCGGCTTCTCGGCATGTCGGCATCCTTGGTCGGAACGGCTCGCCGCGAGGTCGAGGCATGCCTGACTTCGCGACGCTACCCCGAGCGGGGTCGAATCGATATCGTCTGTTCGGCCGACGACAAGGACGCCACCCCGGCCTTCGATCATGGCACCAGGGAGTTCTCCTGCAACCAGTCCTGAGCGATGTCACTCATGTCGTCGAGATCGGCAACGCGCTGGTTCATCTCGATGAGATCTTCGGTGGTCAGCGCCGCCGAAACCCCCGCGAGCACTGAGCGGACGTCATCGCGAGCCTTCAACTCGTTGATGATCGGTGTGATGTTCTCCGCGAGGAAGAGGTGCTTCGTATCCTCGAGTGCAACCAAGTTCTCCGAGCGCATCGCAGGATCGGTACTGAAGACATCGGCAACCTGTATCTGCCCGCTCAGAAGCGCATTGAGCGTGAGCGGTCCACCTGCATCGAGAGCCAGGAACTCCCGGAATGTCAGGCCGTATTTGGTCTTCAAGCCGGCGACGCCGTTTTCACGCGTCTTCCATTCCGGCGGTCCGCCGAGAGTCAACTCGTCGGCATGCTGCACCAGATCCTCGACGGTCTCCAGCGAATACTTTTCCGCCGTCTCCTGTTTGACGGCAAGTACATCCTTGTCCTCTGCGGGCGAGGGCTCGAGAGCCACCAGGCCCTTGGGCAATTTCGCATCGATTTCAGCGGATACTTCATCTGAAGCCGTCGCCGTTGTCTTGCTGTCCAGATATTGCAACAAGGCGCCGGAATACTCGGGGATCAGATCGATGGAACCGTCGCGCAGTGCCGGTACATAGAGTTCTCGGCTACCGATGTTCAACTTCTCGGTAACGTCGATACCGTTGGCACGAAGCGCTTCGGCGTAAATGGTCGCAATCAGTTGGCTCTCGGGAAAATCGGCGGAACCGATCACGATGGCGCCCTCAGCGCTACCGCCGCCGTCCGTAGCCAAGGGGTCCTTGCCGATTCCGCAGCTGGACAACGCAACCGCTGTCACGCCGACCAACGCGGCGATCAATACCTTCTTCATGTCGAACGTCCTCAGATCGGTGCGGGCTCAGGCACAGCGGTGCGCTGTGAGGGGGCGGCGGTCTTCTCGGTCTTCTTCTTCCGATCGCGCCTGGTCAGGCCAGGCGAAACGACCCGCGCAGTCAGTGCTCCGATTCCGAGATCGAAAACCAGGGCAATCAGCGATACCAGTACGGCTCCGGCCGCCATCTGGCCGTAATCGCTCTGAGCTTTTCCGTCGATCAACAACCGGCCGAGTCCGCCCAAAGAAATGTAAGCGGCGACAGTCGCAGTGGAGACGATCTGAAGCACGGCACTTCTGATGCCGGACAACATGAGTGGTAGGGCACATGGAATCTCGACCTCGGTCAAGATCCGCATCGACCGAAATCCCATCCCCCGCGCGGCGTCGACTGCAGCCTGATCGACCGCTCGAACTCCGGCGTACGTGTTGGTGAGAATGGGAGGGATCGCGAGAAGCACCAGGACGATGAGGCTGGGGATCAGATACGCGAGTTTGTTCGGGAATGACGGCGCGATGATGAGAACCAGTAGGATCAGCAGACCGATGGTCGGCAGCGCTCGTAGCGAGTTGGCCAGTCCAGCAACAACAACGGAGCCACGGCCCGTATGTCCGATGTAGAGACCGAGCGGGATCGCGATAACCGCAGCCACCGCCAGCGCGGCGAATGTGTACATCAAATGCTGAACGAGAAGGGTGGGGATGCCGTCCGGCCCGGTCCAGTGGGATCCGTCGAGAAGGAAGCTGATCATGATGTAGTCACTTTCGGGGTCCACGGCGTCAACAGCCGATTCGCCAACATGATGAGGAGATCAAGGATCAACGCCAGCACCAGACACAGAGCGATACCCGCGATGATAGGCGTGTAGAAACGCAACTGAAATCCCTGGGTGAACAAGGAACCTATCTGCGGAATACCCAGGAGTGCGCCGAGTGAGACAAGACTGACGTTCGAGACGACTGCGACGCGCAAACCTGCACAGATCACCGGAACTCCTACTGGCAACTGCACTTTCAACAGCGTCTGATACGGCCGGTAACCCATCGCCGTCGCTGCCAGAACCGTCTCCGGCGGAACCGAATCGAGCGCGTCGGCCACTACCCGCACGAGCAGAGCAACGGTGTACACGGTGAGCGCCACGATGATGTTCATCGGATCCAGAATCTTGGTACCCAGAATTGGAGGCAGGAGCACGAAGAGCGCGAGCGAAGGGATCGTGTAGAGCAATCCGGCCGTCCCCACCACGTAGGGATGCAACCGACGACTGCGATAGGCGACCCAGCCGATCGGCAACGCGACCACCAAGCCGATCACCAAGGGAATCAACGACAGCAGAACATGCCATCCCACCAAGTCCATGATCCGGTCGGACTGACGTCCGAGCCATTCGAAGTTCATCGAAGCGCCCTCCCCGCGTCAGCCAGATCGGCAGCCTCGATGGCTTCCACTGCAGCATGCGCAGTGACGGTTCCCACCAGGCGTCCGGCGTCGTCCACGACAACGCCCCGCTTGCTCGGCGCTGACAGCGCCGCATCCAGCAGAGCGCGCATCGTCCCGGTGGAATCAGCAAGTGTTCCACTGAGATTCAAGTCATCCGGGCGGATACAATCCGTGAGCGCGTCCGGCCTCACCCATCCGAGCGGCTTGTTCGCGGGATCCACTACCAACAGCCACGTATCGCCGGTGAGTGCGCGGGCCGCCGCAGCGGAATCGCCCAGATGCGCAACGGGTTCTGACACCGTCGGTAGGTCGCCGTCCAATGTCGTGAACCCCAACGATCGGTACCCACGGTCACGTCCGACGAAGTCGGCAACAAATTCGTCGGCAGGTTGAGTCAGCAATTCGAGGGGCGTCGCCGCCTGCGCAAGAATGCCGCCGGTACGCAGAACCACCACTTGATCCCCGAGTTTCAGCGCTTCGTCGATGTCGTGGGTGACGATGATGATCGTTTTTCCGATTTCCTTCTGCAGACGGAGAAACTCGTCTTGCAGCTGGCCGCGAACAACCGGATCAACGGCGCTGAACGGTTCGTCCATCAGCATGAATGACGGATCCGCAGCCATTGCTCGCGCAACACCGACTCGTTGCTGCTGCCCTCCGGAGAGCTGCCACGGATAGCGGTCGGCGAAGTTGGTCGTCAGACCAACCGTTTCGAGCAATTCCATAGCGCGAGTGCGAGATTCCTTTTTACTCGCACCGAGCAATCGAGGCATGGTCGCTATGTTGTCGACGATGGTGCGATGGGGAAAGAGACCCGCGTGCTGGATCACGTACCCGATGCGTCGACGCAGAAGGGCCGGATCCATTCCCGCCGTGGACTCGCCGTCGAGCGAAATCGTGCCTGACGTCGGTTCGATCAGCCTGTTGATCATGCGGAGTGAGGTCGTCTTGCCGCAGCCGGAAGGACCCACCAACGCGGTGATCTTTCCCGTCGGGCACTCCAGATCGAGAGCATCGACGGCAATGGTTCCGTCTGGATACGCCTTGGTGACCTTGTCGAATTTGATCATCTACGAACTACTTTCGTGTCGACCTGAGTCCGGACGCACCCAGGAGAAATGGTCGAGTTCCGTTCGAGCACACACCTACTTGTGATTCGGTCCACCTGCTTACTGGTCGAGCGGTTGAGAAAGAAAGTTCACGGCGGCACTCAGATCTGCACTGAGTGGCCGGTCTTCGGTCCTCGTGTCCAGCACCAAACGCGCACGCGCGAGGTACGCGCCGAGCTCGGTCGCCGGATCCAGCTCACGCTGTTGTTGCGAGAGTGCGCGAACTGCCGAGATCAGTTCACACGCCAGCACCAATCGAGATTGGGCAAGAATGTCCGCCAATTGAGTTGCAGCTTGGGATGCGAAACTTGCGTGATCCTCGGTGCCGCGCGAAATTACCGTGTGGCCCAACGACCCCGGTGCCGCCGACGAGCGGATCTCGGCAATGGCAGCAGAAGTCGTGTATTCGAGAAGCATGGTTCCGCTGCTGCCGTCGGGACCGTCTGCAAGGAACGCACGAAGGCCGGTGACTGCGGGGTCGGAGAGGTTGGCGAGCCGACATTGCGAGAGCAGGGCAGCACTGGCGACCGCCAACTTCGCCTCGTCGACTGCAAGGGCTATTGGCATTGCGTGGAAATTTCCGTTGTGGAACACCATGTCGTCTTCGACCGACACCAGCGGATTCTCCGAAGACGAATTCATCTCGATACTCAGCGTGTTCTGCAGTCGATGCACCGCTTGCCAGGTGGCACCCAAGATTTGCGGTAGGGCGCGAAACCCGAACGAGTCCTGAACTCTCACGGGTGTGATGTCGTGTGGTGCCAGCAGATCGCGAACCCGCTCTGCGACTTCCGCTTGACCGAAGTGCATTCTTGCCGACTGTACTTGTGCAGCAAACGGTTCGACAGAACTACGCGACGCAAGCACGGAAAGAACACTGACAACCAAGCAGTGCTGAAGCCACCCCGCGACTTCGATACTGGTGTCGCCGGCGATCGCCACCGTCATCGCATTGGTGGAAATGAACGGAAGTGCATCACCGTGGTGCGGAGTCCAACCGATTCCGGTGCGTCCGTCGCGAAGCGGGCTCTCGCCGATCAGCCCCATGGCGATTTCGGAGAACGCACTCAGGTCACCCGTTCCGATCGCACCGCGTGCGTGCACTGTCGGCAGGTTCTGTGAAGCAACAGCAGCAACCAGACCGTCGATGATGTCGGGATGCATACCTGAGCCGCCGTTGAGGATCTGGTTGGTGCGGATGACGATCGCGGCGCGCACCAACCGGTCAGGGAGCCTGGGGCCCGATCCCGTTGCGTGACTTCTCAGAAGCCTCAGATCCTGCTGCACACCGTCGGAGACGGATGTTTCGCGATTCCCGCCTACCCCGGTAGTGCGCCCGTACACCGCTTGACGGGAGGAAACCCGAACCGCGGTCTCCCATGACCGCCGTGTGAGCTCGAGAGCCGCGTCGGCAGGTCGAATCACGGCCGGCTCTCGCGCGATTTCGTTCACCCGGTGAACCGACAACCCTTTCCCGTCGAGCAGGACATTGTCGTCTTCCGTCCGGTCTTCTCCAGGAAGACGTTCAGTCATCAGAACTCCATCGATCGAAGGACTCGGCCATCGCGGGCGTGCATCACATCATCTACGCAATGTGCCTTGGGTCACTTTTGATGAATGTATAGTCCTGTATATACAGCCACCTGTCAATAGGGACACTGCAGCTCACCCGCGTGCACACAACCTTGCGTCACCTCAGTAAGGGTGAGCAACTGGACACGAATCGTCGCTATTCGAGGACCGGTGCCGCCGATGCGCGACGCGCCTCGAGCGCATCGAGGATGAGATCGAGACCGTAGGCGAACTCACTCGTGTGGTCGTAAGCCGGACTCAGACCGTGATCGACGATCATCTCGTGAAGGAAGGGCAACTCTTCAGCCGGAAGGCGCTCGAGGATGTCACTCGCAACTTCTTCGACGTCGACGGGCCCGCTGATCGGCAGATTCGCCTCCTGGAGAACATATCCGCCGATGTAGCTGTCGATCAGCGAGGCTCCGTGGGCGGCCATCGGGAGTGTGAACCCGGCCTTCCGGAGCACTCCGAGCACAGCGTCGAGATGACGCAGGGTCGCCGAGCCAGGGCTGCGTCGCGAATCCAGCAGACCGAGAGCCCAACGGTGCTGCGACAGGACTGTGCGAGCGGAAAAGGCGCGTCCACGGATTGCATCTCGCCAATCCGCACACTCACTGTCGGGCAGGTCGATCGCCTCGAAGACCGCATCGACGAGGCCGTCGAGAATCGCATCTTTGTTGGGCACGTGGTGGTAGAGCGACATCGCCTCGATGCCCAGCTCCTGGGCCACCCGTCGCATCGTGACGGCCTCGACACCACCCGCGTCGGCAACGCGGATCGCACCCTCGATTACGCGAGTCCTGTTCAGCGACTGTCGCGGTTGCCGTGACACACAGACTCCCCTCGGCGGAACGAATACGTTGACAACCTTACATGCGTAAGTCACCCTTACAGGTGTAAGCCAGCCTTACGTTCGTAAGGCGCTCGCGAAGGGAGATCGCAATGCCGATGCCGAGATGGTGGGGACATGTCAACAAGCGAGTGTTCAACCCGCGTGCAATTTCGAGCGGTAAATGGCCGGTACTGACTCACGTCGGACGCACATCCGGCACGACCTACCGGACGCCCCTCGACGCCTATCCGGTCGAGGGTGGCTACGTCTTCATTCTGGTGTACGGATCAGGCTCGGACTGGGTGCAGAACGTCTTGAGAGCGGGAAGCGCTCGACTGTCGGTCGACGAGACGGAGGTGAGCCTCGGCACCCCACGCCTCGTCGCGAAAGACGAAGCATTTCAAGCACTTTCCTCAGACGTGTCCCAACCCCCGAGGCTGCTCCGCATCACCGAGTACCTTCGGATGGATCTGATTACGGCCTGAGGGTGCCCGTCACGCGAGGACCTCACGCACGGCGGACCTGACTTCCTCCATGCTGCAACCGGATTCGATCAGTTCGGTACCCGTATGCACCAGCGAGTTGATCAACTTGGCGGTGAGCTTCGGGTCCGACACGCCACGGAGGCGGAGGGCCTCGACCAGCGGAAGCACAAGACTGTCGTGCATTTCCATGATCCGCGAATCTCGAAATGTTTGCGGGGTCAGCGTCGCCAGCGCTCCGACTATCGCATGCTCCCCGTCGGCAACCAGTTGGAGGTTTGCCTCGACGTACGCCCATACCGGATCGTCTGCGCCTGCCATCGCCTCGACGATCTTGTCGTTCCAGCGCGGGAACATGTCTTCGACGACGGCACTGAGGAGATCTTCCCGGGACCGGAAGTAGTGGTAGGCACTCGACCTGGCGAGCCCTGCCTTCGCTGCCACCTCACCGAGCCCCGGCGGCCGGTCCGGGGCCTCGGACAGAAGAGCGTGTGCAGCGTCGAGGAGGGCACGGCGCTGAGCAGCACGATGCTCGACCACAGTGGGCGCATCGATCCTCGGCACCGAATCTCCTCCAGTCCCCTCGCGGGCTTACTCGCTCTGACGCAACCGACCGTCAACCATTTCGAGGATGCGGTCGCAGTGCCCGAGCACGTCGTGATCGTGGGTCACCATGATCGTAGCGACGCCTGCCTCGTGAGTTTCGCGCGAGAGCAGTTCGACCACCTCATGGCTGCGTTTGCGGTCGAGAGCAGCCGTCGGCTCGTCGACGAGCAGTAGCGAGGGATTGCTCATCAATGCCCGAGCGATACCGACGCGCTGGCGTTCACCGCCGGAGAGTTGACCGGGTCGACGATCTGCACGGTGACTCATACCGACCGAGTCGAGCAACTCCTCGGGATCGCGACCCGGCCGCCCCGTGAGCTTGGGAATCAGCCGAAGCTGATCGCGCGCCGTCAGCGCTGGAATCAGGTTGCCGGACTGAAAGACGAAGCCGACCTTGTCTCGTCGAAGTTTGGCGAGAGCACGGGCCGGCATCGCCGACACGTCCACGCCGTCGATGACAATCGTTCCACTCGACGGCCGACCGAGTCCGCCGGCCACAGCGAGCAAGCTCGACTTTCCAGCGCCTGACGGTCCGACGATCGCGACAAGTTCGCCGCACGAGACCTCCAGGTTCACGTTGTCGAGGGCGAGCACGGTGGAGTCACCGTCACCGAATCGAAGACTGACAGCGGTCAATACCAATCCGGTTGTGGTCTTTTCGACTGTGGTCATCGGTTTTCTCCCAATGCGGTGAGCGGGTTGACACAGGTAACACGGACGATGGCAACGGCTGCGCCGACCAGCCCGAGTACCGCCAAGAGCACTGCGCCGTTGACGACTGGGCCGGACTCGAGGGCGAACGGCATCCCCCCGCCTTCGAGCCCCGAACCGAGCCCCAAGCCCAGCAACACACCGAGGCCGATGGAACCAAGCAGCACTACCAGTGCCTGCGCCATGCCGTCACGAAGCAGGAAGCCGGTAGAGGCTCCCATCGCGCGCAACACTGCGAGTTCACGACCGCGCTGAACCGTCCAGATACTGAAGAATGCACCGACCACCAGGGCCGAAATCGCGTACAGAAACGCCTTGATCATCGACATAGTCATCATTTCCGCGGAGAACCCTGGTGAGGAGTCGAAAGATTCCTCGAGCGTCTTTGCGGACGTTCCCGCCGCCGCATCGCCCGACACGAGATCCGGTAACGCGCCACCAATGCCCCGAATCGCAACGACACTTGCTTCGGAATAGGCACTGGCATTGGCGGTTTCGCCGATCTTGGCACCGGCGTGAACCTCCTGCCAAGTACGCAGGGGCAGGTAGGCGACGTCGACGTGACCGAAAGTGCGCTTGTCTTCGGTGAATCCGACAACTGTCAGCTCCGTACCGAGTCGATCGAGTATCACGGTGTCACCGATCGCAACACCGTCGTCACGGAAGGTAGAGCTGACGATGATGTCCGTGTCGGCATGCAGCCCCCTCCCGTCGGCGGAGACGGGCTCGAGGAAGGAGCCAGGTTCGATGCCGAAGAGCGTGAGATCGACAGGCGTGCCACTGCGAGTTTTTGCATTGACGATCATGTTGCCGAAGAGCTCGGCGTCTTGGACATCGGGTTGCATACGCCATGCCTGCGCCTGCTCCTCGGTGACGACCGAGCGCGAAAACGCTGAGTCGGCTTTGGTGTCCGGTGCGAAGGCAAACGCCTGAATCGGCGTCCGCTGCAAAGCGGAGACACCGTCATTTACCAGTCCGGACGAGAGGCCGGACAGAATCACCATCAGGATCGAGATGAGGGCAACCACGGCACCCATCAAGAGGAATCGATTTCGCGCAAACCACAGTTCACGCAGGGCGAGGAACATTCGGGAAGCTCCAAAGTCGTCGATACGAGTCACGCCGACTTTTATCGACGCCTTGTCGAAATCATATCGACAAGGCGTCGAAAAACTATGTGAGGTGCGTTACTACTTCCCGTAGTAGACACTCGAGGCGCTGAGCGTCGTATCAGCCCCCGACGCCCACCGGTCGATCCCCGACAATCGAGATTCGATCCATCACACGACGAGCCGGGAAGTAGTCACTGGCCGCGTAGTGCTGGCAGGTCCGATTGTCCCAGAAGGCAACAGTATTCGGCTCCCACTTCAAACGGACCTGAAATTCCGGACGATTGACGTGGCGATACAGCATCGTGAGAAGTTCGTTCGATTCTTCTTCTGACACACCCAAGATCCGTTGCGTGAAGGTCATGTTGACGAACAACACCCGCCTGCCACTTTCCGGAATGATCCGAACCACCGGATGCTGCACAGCGGGGAACTTCGGACGCAACATCTCGACCACATCCACCGGCATCGACCTGCCGAACGAGTTGATCCAATCGTGTTCTGCAACAAGCGGGTCGATACGCTTCTTGATGTCTTCAGGAAGCAGATCGTAGGCAGCTGCAGTATCGGCCCACAAAGTGTCACCACCCACCTCCGGCACCTCGACCGCACGAAGAACTGCTGCGAACGAAGGAAACTCATGCCACGTAACGTCGTTGTGCCAGTTGTTCTCGACTCCGCCGACCATCGCATCCTTCGCCAGTGTCGTGACATCGACGTCCGTCTGCCCGGGCTGCGTGTACTTGAAGAACGGATGCTGTTCGAGATCGCCCCAACGCTCGGCAAAAGCTCGATGTTCCGCTCGGTCGAGGTCCTGATCGCGGAAGAAGAGGACTTTCCATTCGAGGAGAGCTCGGCGGAGTTCCGCAATCACGGCATCAGACAGGCCCCCGCCGAGTCGAATACCGGAGATTTCCGCTCCGATCGTCGGCGCGACCGCCTTGACCGCAAAGTGTTCGTACGGTGCCGGAACTACCGACTCGGGATTCCGGCGAGCAACGAGTGGACCGTACGCAGCAAGCGGGTCGGTGGGGATCGGAAAGATTGTTGCCGCAGGAAAAAGGGTAGCCATCAGGGCACTTCCTCGAAATCGACGATGTCGTAAAGGACAAAAGTCAGATTAAGTCCGCCTCCTTAAAGTGTCAACGGTCACGTTCTCCGGCGCGAATCTTGACCCTGACGCCGCGTCAAGGTTGGAGAATGGTTTTCACAGACGGAATCCGATTCGATCACGGGAGGGCAGGGCGATGATGACCATCGGCGAGCTGGCCAAATTGGCCGGCACCACCGTCAGGTCCGTGCGCTACTACCACTCGAACGGCCTTCTCGAAGAACCACAACGCCAACCCAACGGCTACCGCACGTACCGGGCGGTGGACCTGGCACGACTGAGTCGCATCCGCCGCCTGCGAGATCTGGGGATTCCTGTTGCCAAGATCGCCGAACTACTCGACGGCGACGCTCACGACACTCGGACCGCACTCGATGCCCTCGACAAGGAATTGGCGACGAAGGCCGAACAGATCGCTGTTCAGCGTGCGCACATCGAGTCGCTACGCCGCAATGCCGATCCTGAACTACCCGACGCGTTTTCGGAAGTGCTCGCACAGTACGTCGTTGCCGGTGCGCCGACAGCGTGGATCGACAACGAGCGTGAACTTCTGATCCTCGCACTCACGGTCTCCGGGGGCGATCCCGAGGTCTGCGATTCACTCCTGTCCGCCCATCGCCGGGTATTGGCCGAGCCGAACCGCGAGCAGGCCATCGAATTGATAACTCGCATGTATGCCCTCGCCGACGCACCGGCTGACGCGGACACGATTGCGGCCCTTGCCATTCAGTTCTGCGACTTCACCGAGAGCGTGCTACCCGAACAGGCTGCACCGGAGGACGCTTCCCCCACCCGGCTGGTAGCGGTACTGCGCGAACACCAAGCGGATCGACGAACCGTCACCCAGGAAAGATTCGCGAAGGCTGTGGCCGCGGAGTTCGCCGCCCGTCAATCCCGCCTCTGAAAAACCCTGATCAACCCCCACATTCGAAGTGGGGTGACCAACACTGCCCGAAAATGGGCTCAACGCAAGGACACGACAATGACTGGATTCACCATGCCCAGATCACGCATGCCTCGATCACGAAGGTGGCTGGCTACCACAATCGCCGCTGCTGCGCTCGCCGTACCTGCATTGGCGGCGTGCTCGGATCCTGCTACTCCGCAGGAAGATCCACAATCGAATCTCAGCGCGTTCTACGAACAGGATCTCGAGTGGGGGCCATGCGCCACAGACACCGGAACGTCGACCGCAAGTGAATGCGCCATGGTCACAGTACCTTTGGACTATTCCGTCCCTGACGGCAAAACGATCGAAGTGGCGATCTCGCGGGTCGCATCCACCGACCCCGCACAGCGACGAGGGATCCTGCTCACCAACCCTGGTGGCCCGGGTGGCCGAGGACTGGGATTGCCCGAGATTCTGAATGCGGGCATGACACCGGAAGTCGCAGCGGCATACGACGTCATCGGCATGGACACCCGAGGACTCGGCAAGAGCACACCGATCGACTGCGGCGTCGAACAGATGACATGGATGCGGTCGCCGGGCACCACGGACGAGGGATGGAACGAGAGTGTTGCGCTCGCACGCGAGGCCGCTGACACATGCTGGGACAAGTACCCGGACTATCTGCCGCACATCAATACTCAAAACATCGCCCGAGACCTCGACGTGATTCGTGGCGCCCTCGACCAGGAGAAGGCGTCGTACTTCGGGTGGTCGTACGGTACATACCTCGGTGCAACCTATGCTCAAATGTTCCCGGACAGGATCGACCGTGTGGTTCTCGACAGTGCACCGGATCCGAAGAAATACGGATACGAGATGTTCCAGGACATGGGCCCGGCCAACGAGAAAGCGATCGACGGATTCTCGCAGTGGGCAGCAGAACACAACTCCACCTATGCACTCGGATCGACGCCCGCCGAAGTTCGCGCCCTCATCGAGAAGCTGATCTCGGACGCGGCCACCACTCCGATACAGATCGGTGACCATGCCGTCGACGATCACGTCCTTCCATTCCTGATGTACGTCAACGGAACCGGCGACACCGAAAAGGAAAGCGAGGCATTCGCACAGGTATTGGTTCAGTTGCGCGATCTCGCCGCAGGCAAGACCGTCGAGAACATCCATCCCCAGCTGACGGGATTGATGCAGGCATGGTTCCAGACCGAACTGGGAACCGGTCCTGACTATGCCGGGACAATCGCCATCGTCTGCGGAGATGTGTCGATGCCGAGCGATCCCCAGTGGTACCGCAACAAGTTGGAGGAGCACCGTGATGATCAGCCGATCTTTGCCGGCACACACAACACGATCATGCCGTGCGCGTTCTGGCGCAGTGAGGCCCCTACGCGGATCGACATCGACAACAACGTTCCGGCATTGCAGATCCAGGCAACCGGTGACACCCGCACGACGTACGACGAAGGCCTCGGCATGCATGAAGCGATGAAAGGCTCACGGCTCGTGACAGTTCCAGGCCGCACTCATGCGGTGTTCCCGGGCTACGCGAATACTTGCGCGAACGCCGCCGTCAACTCGTACCTGCTCGACGGCTCACTGCCGGCCGAAGACGTGGTGTGCGAGTCGTGACCTCAGCCCGTCAGCTCGCTCTTGATCTCGTTCTTGAGAACTTTGCCGACCTTGGAGCGAGGTAGATCGTCCCAGACGATGACTTGCTTCGGAGTCTTCACACTTCCGATGCGAGCCTTCACGAAAGCCATCACCTCGGCGCCGTCGATGTCGGCGCCGAGGTGCGGTTGCACCACTGCCACAACGCGTTCGCCCCACTTGTCGTCCGGCAACCCGATCACTCCGCAGTCCTGAATCCCCGGATACGCCATGAGTGCCTGCTCCACCTCGACCGAATAGACGTTGAAACCGCCGGTGATGATCATGTCCTTCGCACGGTCGACGATGAACAGGAAATTGTCCTCGTCCAGGTACCCGATATCGCCGGTGTGATGCCAGCCGTGGGCTGACGCTTCCGCGGTTGCGTCGGGGTTCTTGTAATAACCCGCCATCACCAACGAACTGCGAATCACCACCTCACCACGCTCGCCACGTCCGAGCAGCGCGCCTTTGTCGTCCATGATCCCCACGGTCACCAGCGGCGACGGTCGACCCGCCGACGAAAGTCGTGACGTTGCGACAGTGCCGTCCGAGCCGAAGTGCTCCTTCGGTGACATCGTCGAGATCATCATGGGGGCTTCACTCTGCCCGAACAGCTGAGCCATGACCGGGCCGATCTTGTCGATCGCCTCCGCGAGTCTGGTCGGGGAGATCGGCGCCGCTCCGTACCAGAAGCATTGCAGCGAGCTGAGATCCGTGGCCGACAGGGCCTCGTGCTCGAGCAGCATGTAGATGAGCGTCGGCGGCAGGAAGGTGTGAGTCACCTTGTGCTTCTGAACGTTCGCGAGGAAGTACCCGAGGTCGGGCTTCGGCATGATCACTACTTCGCCGCCGAGGGCCATGATCGGGAAGCACAGAACACCGGCGGCGTGAGTCAGCGGTGCCAGCGCCAGATACACCGGGCGCCCCTCGAACGGATAACTCATCAAAGTGATTGCGGTCATCGTCTCGATGTTGTGCCCGGTCAACATCACTCCCTTTGGCCGTCCAGTTGTACCACCGGTGCCGACCAGCATGGTGACGTCGTCGGGCGCCGCGGCGTCGAGTTCTTTTTCCCCGAGCCAGCTTTCGAGGGACTGTGCCGAATCCCATTCGCCGTCGATACAGACGAGCGTCACCAACTGGGGAAGCGCATCCTTGATCTGGTCGACTAGCGGCGCATAGGACTTCTGAAAGAACAGAGCGCGACAATCGAACAAATCCAACAGGTCTCGGTTTTCCGCAGCTTCGTTGCGAGGGTTGATCGGGCACCAGACGCCGCCGGCCCGGCTTATTCCGAATACGCACGAGAACGAGATCGGGTCGTTGCCGGACAGAATCGCGACCTTTTCGCCCGGCGCGATGCCCGAAGCCGCGAGCGAAGCTGCGAAGCGTCGGCTGAACTGTTGCACCTCGCCGTAGGAGAGAGTGCGCTCCCCCATCGTCAAACACGGTGCGGTGGAACCAAGAGAGGCTCCCTTGTCGAGATAGTCGGTCAAACGCATGGGGAGCCTCCAGGGCGGGGCTCCCGGCGCGCTACACGCCGGGAGCCGTGAACATGATGACGAGGGCGACGAGTTAGGCGTTGATGGTTACTTCCGGCTCCAGAGCCAGCCCGAAACTACGTAGCGCGCCGAGCAGTTCGCGATGGCCGAACGCCTGGCAAGCCGAGGCAAGCCCGGTCCGCTTCGGCGCCTGCTGGAGCAGAGAATGCGCTGCATAGGCGTGCAGGAGGCCCGTCTGCTTGTAGTTACAGTTTCCGTGGATCACGACGTGCGAGCGACCCAGCGGGCCCGACGCGTAGACGGAGTCGAGTGAGGTGTTGATGCGCGGATTTTCACGAGGGGGCATACCGGCCTGAACCGATCCGGCGATCTCGGCCAAGGCGGCTTCCTGCTCGTCGGCGGGCAGGGTCTTGATCTGCTCCTCCACGATCTTCTGCGTCGCGACAACGCCTTCCATCACGGTGCGGTCGAACACTCCGCCCGCAGCCTTGACGTTGGAAACTCGCGGATCGTTCTTGAACCACACCGGGTGGCACGTTCCGCCCCACGGCAATGCAAGCGCAGTTTCGTGCTGGCCCGGAACGACGACGTCGAAAGTCTGGCCGGGCGCCCACTGCACGTACTTGTTCTGCTCGAGGTAGTACCAGTTTGCCTTGAGGATGGTGAAGATCGTCTGAGTGGACGCGTAGGTGGGAAATCCCTTCCACAGCACGAGGATGTCGAGCGTATCGAGGCCCGGCGTTTCCAGTGCGATATTGGCCGCGATCTCACCGGTGGTGTACATCTGCGCGATACCGGGCGAGAGAAGCAGGCCCTTCTCCTGATACTTGTCGCTGAACTTCTCCTGGACGTCGAGTACCCAGTCCTGCTCACCGGTGGTATCCATGTAGTGGCAACCGGCATTCAACGCGGCCTCGACGACGGTGCCGCCGAGCTTGATGAACGGGCCGACCATATTACTGACAACCTGTGCGCCGGTGAACAATTCGGTGAGAGCCTCGACCGTGTGCTCGACCTCGACGACTTCGTGATCGACGGTGTCCAAACCAGGGATCTTGTCGAGGACCTCTTGGATGCGAGCGGCGTCGCGGCCGGCTGCGATGAACGGGATGTTGAACTCGCGCAGGTATTCACACACCAGACGGCCGGTGTACCCGGAGACGCCGTAAACGATGACGGGCTTCTTTTCGGACATGTTCGTGGAACCTTTCGAAGACGTGAGAAGGGTGTACGTACGAATGAAGGGCGAGTTACATGCCCATGCCACCGTCGACGGGGAGGCCGATACCGGTGATGAATCGCGCGGCGTCGGAGGACAAGAACACAACGGCGTCAGCCATGTCGTTCACTTCACCGAGGCGGCCGAGCGGGGTGAGGCCGACGACGTCTCCGACTGCTGCTTCGGCGCTGGGCCAGAGACCGAGCTTCTCCATGTCCGCCGCGAGTCCGAGACCCATCTCCGTGGCGACAAGACCCGGGTAGATGCAGTTGACGCGGACTCCGTAGCCGAGCTTGCCCGACTCGGCGGCGGCAACTCTGGTGAAGCGATCGACCGCGGACTTGGTCGCGGAGTATCCACTGATCCCGGGAAACGGAATGGTTGCGGCCACTGAAGAGATGTTGATGACGGAACCGCCGGTTCCGGCTACGCCACCCGGACGCATGCTGCGCAGTCCGTGTTTGGTTCCGAGCGCTGTTCCGAGGATGTTGACCTCACACATACGGCGGATGTCATTCGGATCGAGGTCGACCACCAGCGAGGAAATCTCGATGCCTGCGTTGTTGACGAGGATGTCGAAGCCGCCGAGGGTCTCCGCGGTGGCGGCGACTGCCTCTTCCCAGTTGGCGTCGTCGGTGACGTCCAGCTTTACGAAGCCGGTTTTGACTCCGCCCGAACCAACAGCCTCTGCGGTGGCACGACCCTCGTCTTCGAGAACGTCGCCGATCATCACTGACGCCCCCGCCTTCGCCAACGCCTCAGCCATTCCGGCTCCGAGCCCCTTGGCACCACCTGTGACCAGTGCTTTTCGTCCCTCGAGATCAAACACGCTCATTTTCGACTGCCTCCATGACTGAAACGACTCTCGCGATGCCACCGTTCACAGCGACGCTGCCAAGTGGTGTGAGTCACAGAGTATTCAACTTTGGACGAGTGTCAAGAGAAATCTTGACGACTGTCAAGATTTTGTTACACGCTCGTCAAAGACCAGGGGTTACACTGATTCGGACGCGGTGATCGTGCCGCTGTGGAAACCGCAGGGAACAGGACGTGCCATCGTGACCACGACAGTCGAGAAGCCTAGTGAGGCAGGGAAAAAGGCTGCACCTAGCTCACCGGGCCAGCAGTCCGACTCCGCCAAGCGGTCCAACGCAGACAAAGTGTCGCGTCGCCAGGTCGACAAATTCTCCGAGCGACGTGATCAACTCGCCGAGGCCGCACTGCAAACCCTGGCCGAATTGGGCTACGCACGCACGAGCCTGCGCGAAATCGCCCAGAATTCGGAGTTCTCCCACGGCGTCCTGCACTACTACTTCAGCGACAAGGTCGATCTCATCACCCACTGCGTGCGCCACTACAAGGCACGCTGCGTCACCCGCTACGACGGCATCGTCGCCACCGCGAAGACACCGGAGGAACTGAAAACCGGTTTCGGCGCACTGCTCGCCGAGACCATGATCGAAGAACCCACGATGCACCGCCTCTGGTACGACCTGCGCGCGCAGTCGATGTTCGAGGAGTCGTTCCGAGCCGACGTCGCCGCGATCGACGAGAGTCTCGAAAACATGATCTGGCGCATCGTTTCTCGCTACGCCGAGCTTCTCGACGTAGAGGCATCGGTCACCTCGGCGGCGATGTACGCAATCTTCGACGGCCTGTTCCAGCAGAGCCTGCTGCGCCATCTGTCCGGCGATCAGACTGCCGCAAACTATCTTTCGGAGAGCGTCCAGCAGATGCTGCCTCTGGTAGTGCCCACTCCCTGATCAGCGAGCAGCGATGCCTTCCGCGACGTACCTGGCTCCGCGATCGAATTCTCCGACCACGTCGTAATCGGCGTCTTGCCGCCAGAAGCGGACCAACGCTCCGTACGTACCACCGATCATCTGTGCGAGAAAGAGCGGCGGGTAGTCCGATCTCACTTCGCCGGCTTCGATACCGGCAGTGACGATCCGCAGAAGTTCCACGTGGAACCGATGATCGTGGGCCGCCCCCGCTCCGGAGGAGGCGAAGTCGCGCTCGAGTTCTGCAGTCACCATGCGCAGATAGCGCGGGTGCATGATCGCTTGCTGCGCAAAGTCCTGAAAAATCCGGGAGATCCGATCAGAAGTCGGCATCGGCGATTCCATGAGCTGATCCACCAGTGCCGCAAGCTGATCGAGATGATCACTGTGCAACGCCTCGAGAACCGAGTCCTTGCCCTGGAAGTAATTGAAGAAGGTGGCTCGCGACACCTCGGCTCGCTCGGCGATGTCGTCGACGGTCGTGCTGGCGAAACCCTGCGCCGAGAACAGAATTCGAGCAGCCGAGAGCAACCTGTCGTTGGTGTCGCGCTTGTTCTGTTCTCGTTTGGAAATCACGTCGACCTGCCCTTCTCCGCCTCAGAACACAGTCTTCGCCACAGTCCGGAATGTGTCCAATGTCCGTCCCGTCAGGTGACGCACCTCCGCCTCCGATAGGTGGACTACAGTCCAATTATGTCGACTGTTTCCACCGAACGCCATGACCGCGTTCTCATCGTCAGGATCGAACGCGAAGAACGCCGTAACGCGATCAACCGTGAGACTGCCGAGGGAATCGAAGCCGCGCTGAATCTTCTCGACGACGACCCTGATCTGTGGGTCGGCATCATCACCGGAACCCCCAATATCTTTTGCGCCGGAACCGATATCCGAGAGCGGGCCGACCTTCGCATGCCTCGCGGCGGTGAGTACGGCGTCATTCGGCGCCGGCGGAACAAGCCCCTGATCGCTGCAGTCGAGGGCTACGCGCTTGGTGGCGGTTTCGAAATCGCACTGGCCTGCGATCTGATCGTCGCCTCTGCCACAGCGCAATTCGGCCTTCCCGAAACCAAACGCGGTCTGGTTGCGACGTCCGGCGCACTCTTTCGGGCTCCTCGCGCGCTTCCGATCAACGTCGCCCGTGAACTCTTGATCACCGGCCGCACACTCGATCCCGAACGGGCAAAGGACCTCGGCGTCGTCAATGCAGTCACTGCCCCTGGTAAGGCACTCGACGAGGCACTGGTGATGGCAGCGGAGATCTGCGAGTCCTCCCCCACCTCCGTGAGTCTGAGTCTGAAGGCCATCGAGGCTCTCTACGCCGACGCCGACGCCGACGGATGGAAGGTCACCGACGACGCCAAGGAGAGCAATGATCAGAACCTGTGGATGGTTCTCGGCGAGGCGGCGTGAGTGGGCGCACCTTCCCGGGAATGATCTG
>NZ_JAQGFI010000019.1:0-88788 GCF_027854095.1 Rhodococcus sp. C-2
CGGAATGCCTGGATTCGGATCGATCTCGGGAAGGACTTCCACATGATTACCAAGCTTGAATTCTTGTTCAGAGAAGCCTGCGTCTTCGGCCCCGCGTGGTCCGACGACCAGGACGCACCTGGTGGCCACGACGGGTGCGATACCCGCAACAACGTCCTGGCCCAAGATCTCTCGGACGTGGTGTTCAAACCAGGAACACGTGACTGCGTCGTACTGTCCGGCGCGATGACCGACCCGTACTCCGGAGATCGCATCGAATTCGAACGCAGCCAGGCCAAGTCCGTCCAGATCGACCACGTCTTCCCGCTCGCCGCGGCCTGGGACTTCGGCGCGAACTCCTGGACTCCTGCGTTGCGGATGAGGTTCGCGAACGACATGTCTCTGAACCTGTTGGCCGTCAACGGCCCCGACAACCAGGCGAAAGGCGACAGCACGCCCAGTGACTGGTTGCCGCCCGATCCTGCGTACCGATGCTTCTACGCCGGCAAGTACCTGACCGTCGCGATTTCCTATGGCTTACCAGTCAGCCGAGCTGATCATTCGACCCTGACGGACCTTGCCACTCGCTGCTGATCTAGCGGCAGTCCTTCACCACTCGCCCACTCTGGATGACGAGTGCGATCCGCTCACGATCGGCAAAGATCGAGGGATCCGTCAACGGATTGCCGCGGAAGGCAACGAGGTCGGCGAACTTACCGACTTCGATGGTGCCGACCTCGTCGGCGATTCCGAGAATGTCGGCGTTGATCCGGGTAGCGGAAACCAGTGCATCCATGGGTGTTTCGACCTTGGCGCGCAGGACCAACTCCATCCCACGGCCCGTTTGATCGGTACCGATGAGGTCCGATCCCAAGCCCACTCTGACGCCGGCATTTCGAGCAGCAAGAAGCCCGTCGATCTGACCCTGCATCATCTGGCCGATCCGAGCCGAAATCGATTCGGGTAGACCTGCTGACGCCGCGCTGTCCGAGAGTGCCTGCACCACAGCCAACGTCGGCACCAACGCGACGTCGTGCTCGGCCATCAACTTGGCAGTCTCGTCGTCGATACCTGAGCCGTGCTCGACGCATTTCGCGCCGGCAGTGACAGCGTTTCGGATTCCCTCGTTGTTGTGGGCATGCACCGTGACATAGGTACCGCGCGCATTGGCTTCCTCGACGGCAACTTCGATCTCGTCGACCGTGAACTGGGTATCGGTGAGCTTGTCATGAGTGGATACCACTCCCCCGGTGACGCACAGTTTGAGGAAGTCCGCACCCCTGCGGAACGTCTCGCGAACGTTCTTTCGCATTTCGTGCGGACCGTCGGAAAGCAGAGACATACACCGTAATCCGGGGATGTCATGATCGGACCAGTCCGAAGTCGGCTCCCATTCGGCCGCCAGGTGTCCGTGTCCACCGGTCTGGCACTGGATCGGGCCGCACTGAATGATCCGCGGACCCGGAATCTTGCCCGAGGCGACAACTCCGGCGAGTCCACCGTCGATTCCGCCGCAGTCACGAACAGTGGTGAATCCCCCGTCGAGGGTCGATGCGCAGGTCGCGAACATGTCTGCAGCGAGCTCGGCTACCGAGATCTGACGCCGCAGGCTCGGTGCGAGATCGCTCGATCCACCGAGATGAACGTGTGCGTCGATGAGGCCGGGCGTGATTGTCAGCCCAGCGCAGTCCAGCACCTCCGCCCCCGTGGGTGGCGTGCCACCGAGTGCACTGATGCGCCCGTTTTCCACAGCAACAGCGCAGTTCTCGATCGGGTCGGCGCCCGTCCCGTCGATGATCGTTGCACCGGTCAGCCATACGACAGACATATTGAATGTTCCTCCGACGTGTACCGATCGCCGGAAGATTCCGCCGACATACCGAATAGGGTTCGGTTAGTATGATGCATATCGGCTCCCGAAATCAAGGAGTTGTCATCACTCGATGAAGTCCGAGATTGCTGACGAATCCCTCACCAGGAGAATCGATGCCGCGTCCCACCCAGCCGATACTGTCCACGCGAAACATCACCGACGCGGCTCTGGATGCTGTCGACGCGACCGGCGACTTCACCATGCCCGGGATCGCCAAGCAACTGAACGTGACTCCGTCTTCGCTCTACACACATATTTCGGGTCGATCCGAGATCGTCGAACTCATGCGCATCCGCGTGATGTCGTCGATCTCTGTCCCCCACCCACCGGCAGGGTGGAGCGAACGGATCAGCGCGTGGGGGTGGGCCTATCGCCGAGCTGCCGTCGAACATTGGCGCCTCATCCCGCTACTCATGACACGCAGCGTCCGCACCGAGGTGACTTTTGATATCGATACTGCACTGGTTCAAGCATTTTCGGACGGCGGTTTCGATCCGACCGACACTCGTCACGCAATCTCCACGCTGGACAGTTTGGTTCTCGGATCCGTCGTGAAACTCTCGACGCCGGATGTCGCGTGGACTCAATCCTCGAACCCGAGCGAGGTCACGCGCGAGGCTACGACCCCGCTGCGAACCGACGACACGTTCGACTTCGGCCTGCGAACCCTGATCGCCGGATGGATGGCTCAACGCGTTGTTCGTCTGTATACCGAACCTCATTCGGATTCCGACGTCACTTCACGGTGAACGACCTGGTGTGCCATCCCGTGGCACCACCGGGAATCGGCGGAGTGCGCTCTTCCACCTGAACGTTCCCGTCCAAATCCGTCGCTCTGACCTGCACCGTGTGCAAACCCGAGCCTGCATCCCACATCCACGACCATTGACGCCAGGTGTCGATCGAGTACTCCTGCGCCAGTGTCGCCGGTTGCCATTCACCGTTGTCGACGCGAACCTCGACCTTCTCGATCCCGCGATGCTGCGCCCAGGCCGTTCCCGCCACCAGCACCTGGCCCGGCTCGATGGGAGCCAGAGCTGCCGGCACCTCGATACGCGAGGACGTCTTGATCGGTGCCTGCGCACCCCAACCGCGCTGGGTCCAATAGGCCTCGACCTTGTCGAAACGCGTGAGTTCCCACTCCGTCACCCACTTGGTGGCGGAGACGAAACCGTACAGACCGGGAACGACCTGCCGAACGGGATAGCCGTGCTCGAACGGCAACGGCTCACCGTTCATCGCCACGGCGAGAATCGCGTCACGGCCGTCGGTGACTATCTCGACCGGGGTGCCGACTGTGAAGCCGTCGACGCTGGTCGAGAGGAGCATGTCGGCGTCGGGATGGACACCGACTTCGTCGAGCAGGTCCTTCATGGGATAACCGATCCACTTCGCGTTCCCGGCCAGAACGCCGCCCACCTCGTTCGAGACACACGTCAGCGTGATGACTCGCTCGATGGGCGTTCGCGCCACCAGATCGTCGAACGACAACGTCATCTCGCGGTCCACCATTCCGTGAATCCGCAGTTCCCACGAATCCGTCGTCAATTGCGGAACGAGGAGTGCCGTGTCGATTCGGTAGAAGTCGTCGTTGGGCGTGATGTATGTCGACGCACCCGCAATCGCGATGTCCGCACCCGCCGGAATCGGCGGCGCCGGGTCAGCGGCGGTGGGCACGACAAAATCTTCACGATTCGCTACTGCTCCGGCGATTCTCTGCCCCACGAACTTCCCGGCCGCACCCGCTGCCGCAGCCACTGCCAACGCCGCACCTGCCAGCAGGAGGAACTGACGACGAGGCAACCACGAGTCGGCGACGCCCGGCGAGAGCGGCACTTCGAGTTGTGTGATCAGCAACCGCAAGGTTGCGACGCCCGCCACCACACCGACCAGTGTCGGGAACACGTACATCGCGTCGGCAGTCGGGCGCTGCATCGCCGCATACACACCAACCGCGCCCAGAAGAACGAGAATGACGCTGCCGATCGGGCGGCGTCGCCGTTCCAGGAGCCCGGCCACCGCACCGAGCAGAACGATCAAGATCGACATTCCGATGAACAGCGCCGGCTTGTCATTGGTACCGAAAGTATCGATCGCGAACTCGCGAGCCCACGCCGGCGTTCGGTCGACGGTAGTCGCACCTACCGCGTAGAAGGGCGACGCGTCCGGGTTGATCGGCAACGCAACCAGTTCACCGACGCCCAGGACGACAGCCGCGGCCAAGACCCCGGAGATCGCGTGAGCAGCCCATCTACGACGCAGTGGACGAGATTCGGTGCTCGGGTGCTCGTCGATGTTCTGTGTGACCATGTCGTCTCGGCTCTGTCGGTGCGAGTGGTGCTTCGATCGGATACCCGACATTCGGCGCTGCGGGCCATCCGGATGGGTGCACTCCTCCATCAAGAACTACTCCGAACTCGCGATTAGAGTGGGAACGATGACCGTCGACCTCAACAAGGACACGCTCCTGTGCATGTCGCTCTCCGGGCGACCGAGCAACATCGGCACCAGATTTCACAATTACCTCTACGAAGAATTGGGCTTGAACTTCGTCTACAAAGCCTTCACCACCGAAGACGTGCCAGCCGCGATCGCAGGCATACGAGCACTCGGGATTCGAGGCTGTGGGGTGTCGATGCCGTTCAAGGAACAGGTCATCGAGCACATCGACGTCATGCATGATTCGGCCAGCGCCATCGACTCCGTCAACACGATCGTCAACGAGTCCGGAGTGCTGCACGCCTACAACACCGACTATCAGGCGGTGGCCGATCTACTGCGTGACAACAACGTCGACACGAGCCTGTCCGTCGCTGTCGCCGGCAGCGGTGGCATGGCAAAAGCAGTCGTCGCCGCGGTGCGCGACACCGGATTCACCGACGTCACCGTGATCGCCCGCAACCAGCAAGTGGGGTCATCGCTTGCGAAGCAGTACGGCTTCGACTGGCAGGCCGAACTCGGTGAGCTTCGTCCCGGTGTGCTGATCAACGCCACCCCGATCGGTATGTCCGGCGGCGCAGAAGCAGATGCACTGTCGTTCCCCGAGCACGCAGTGCGCGCCGCCGATGTCGTCTTCGACGTCGTCGCGATGCCTGCGAAGACGCCACTGATCGCGTTGGCGACCGAACTCGGCAAAACGGCGATCACAGGAGCGTCAGTCATTGCCCTTCAGGCCGCCGAGCAGTTCGTGCTCTACACCGGTGTGCGTCCGAGCGCGGAGCAGATCCAGCGAGCGTCGGAATACTCACGGGCGTAGGAACCACGTCGCCGTGAACGAGACCGGGGAGACTCCACCTCAACAACTCGCGCGGAACTTCAACGAGTTGTTGCAAGAGCTGCGCGTCGCGCTCTCTGGTGTGCAGATCCTGTTTGCCTTCCTGCTAGCCGTGGCATTCACCGAACGCTACGAGGAAGCGTCGGCGTACATCCGCGGCATCCACTTGGTGACGGTGATCCTTGTTGCCATCTCGTTCGGGTTCCTGATGGCACCCGCGGTCTGGCATCGCATGCTTTTCCGCCGTGGGCACCGCGAGAACATATTGCCCGTGGCCAACCGATTCGCCCTGTGCGGCATAGCCTTTCTGGCCGCCTCCATGACCGGCACGGTCCTGTTGATCGCCGAGGTCGCCGTCGGCGGAGTTGCCGCAAAGGTTTTGGCAGCGTGCGCCGCGATCATGTTCACGGCACTGTGGTTTCTCGTGCCGTCATTCATCGATCGCACCAAGAGCTGACTCAGGCTCCGGTGTCGACGGCGCGAGTGCTGTCGTTGGACCACTGTGACCACGAGCCCGGGAACAGCGTCGCGTCGTAACCAGCGATCGCGAGCGCCGCGATCTCGTGCGCGGCAGTCACTCCGGATCCGCAGTACACCGCCACCTTGTCTCCGACGCCCAGTCCGGCGAATCGCTCACGCAGGTGGGTCGTATCCAGGAATCGCCCGTCGCCGGTGATGTTCTCGGCGGTCGGCGCGTTCACCGCACCGGGGATGTGCCCTGCGACGGGATCCATCGGCTCGACCTCGCCGCGGTACCGCTCCCCGGCTCGGGCGTCGAGAAGGACACCGCCCTCGCTCGTCCAGTTGCCGACACCGTCGATGTCGACAGTCGGCATGTTGCCGCCGGTGACAGTCACGTTGCCCGGGCTGACGGACTCGCCGATACCGGCCGCCAACGGCAGTCCTGCGGACTCCCAGGCCTGCAGCCCGCCGTCGAGCAGTCGGACGTCCGAGAGCCCGGCCCACCGCAGCAGCCACCAACCACGGGCCGCGGCCGTGTTGCCGGTGGCGTCGTAGAGCACCACCGAATCACCGTCGTCGATTCCCCAACGACGCGCAGCGGCCTGCAGGTCTTCGAGACTCGGCAGCGGATGCCTCCCCTCGTCCGGCGACGGCGGCGAGGCAAGTTCCTCGTCGAGGTTCACGAATACCGCACCGGGAATATGGCCGTCGCGAAAATGCTGCTCGCCGTTCGAATCACCCAGCGCCCATCGGACATCGAGCAATCGCGGCGCAGCGCCGGCCTCGATGAGAGCGGACAGTTCTTCGACGTCGATCAGCACGGGAAGTGTCATGAGCCCATCCTGACACGACCACTCATGCAACCCCGAAGAAGGCACCGAGGCCCACCAACAACACTCCCGTCACCACGTCGATTCGCTTCCCGACGCCAGGGCGACGCAGCTTCTTGCCGGCTCCGGCCGCCAACACCACCACGATCGCCCACCACAGTGCCGCGGCGACCACCGTCGCGCCCGCCAACATCAACGTCCGCAGCCCTGCGCCTTCACCCGGCTCGATGAATTGCGGGAGTAGCCCGAGAAAGAACAACAACGCCTTCGGGTTCAGCAGGTTCGAGAGGAAGCCGTAGCGAAATGCCGTGGTGACCGCGATCGGTTCTTTCGCTGCCGGAATTCCCTCGTCCGAGGCGCGGGCTTTGAAAGCACTTCGAATCGCGGAGATGCCGAGCCAGGTCAGATATGCCGCCCCGGCGTAGGTGAGCGCGGAGAGCAACTGTGGCCGTGTCGCCACAAGTGCGGAGAGACCCAGTGACGCGGCAGCGGTGTGAACGAAGAGCCCGGAAATCACACCGGCGGCCACCACCGCGCCGGTCCGACGATCTGCTAGAGAATGACGCAGGATCAGGACAAAATCCGGTCCCGGCGTGAACAGGACGATGGATAGCAGGGAGCCGAAAGCGAGCCATTGACCGACACTCATCCGAAATACCTCACACCCGAGCTGATTCGAGACACATGTTCATGCCAGGAGTGTGCAACTGGATCCGGGAAGTTCAAAACGACTCCGGATATAGTTCGGCAGATGACGAAGAATGAGCCTCTGGATCCGGTGGACTGGAAGATTTTGGCCGAATTGCAGAACGACGCGTCGATCACCAACAAGGTGTTGGCCGATCGAGTCGGTTTGGCGACGTCCTCGTGCCACGAGCGCGTACGACGCCTACGCGCCAACGGCACGATCAGCGGCATCCATGCGGTTGTCGATCCGGCAGCCGTTGGCCGGTCGATGCAGGCGATCATCGCCGTTCAATTGCGACCACACCGCCGCGACCTCGTCGACCGGTTCACCGCCGACGCGCTAGCGCTGCCGGAAACGCTTGCGCTCTTCAACGTCTCGGGGCCCGAGGACTTCTTCCTCCACGTCGCGGTCCGTGACAGCGCTCATCTACAACGGGTATTGATCGACCACCTCGCCGCACATCCCGAGGTCTGGCACGCCCAAACGCACCTCATCTACGGCAAAGCGGTCACCTCACCCATCCGACCGGACAGGTAAATCGGGCCTCGAGCGGGTCGGGCAGAATCACTGACCATGTCGGACTCCACAGATACCACCGAACCGGAAGCCGTTCGCAGCAACTCGCAACCGATGAGCGCAGGCATCGTCACGGCCCTCGTCGGCTTCACCAGTTCGTTCGCGGTGGTCCTCACCGGCCTCGCCGCTGTCGGCGCGGACGCGACCGAGGCGGCGTCCGGACTGCTGGTTCTGTGTGTGACCCAAGCGTTGGGAATGCTCTGGCTCTCACGCCGGTATCGGATGCCGATCACCCTGGCCTGGTCGACTCCCGGTGCCGCTCTGCTCGCCGGCGCCGGAGCCGTCGAGGGTGGGTGGCCGGCGGCGGTCGGAGCATTCATCGTCGTCGGAATCGCGATTGTTCTGACCGGACTGTGGCCGACGCTCGGAAGGATCATCTCGGCAATCCCGACGCCCCTCGCGCAGGCGATGCTCGCCGGGGTTCTGATGCCGTTGTGCCTGGCGCCGATCATCGCCGTCCGGGACGCCCCCGCAGCGGTCGCGCCCGTCATCCTGGTTTGGCTTGCCGCGCAGCGCTTCTCCAAGCGATGGGCGGTTCCGCTCGCGTTCCTCACCGCCGCGGTCGTGATCGGGATCAGCCTCGTCACGTCGGATCGAGTGCTCGACGCCGGCGCCATGATTCCCCGCATCGATCTCACCGCGCCGTCGTGGACCTGGCAGGCAATGATCGGCATTGCGATTCCCCTCTACATCGTCACGATGGCTTCGCAGAACATTCCCGGTGTGGCCGTGATGAATTCGTTCGGATACACCGTTCCCTGGCGACCGTCGATGATCGTGACGGGTATCGGCACCATCGTCGGCGCACCGGCCGGTGGCCATGCGATCAACCTCGCGGCGATCAGCGCAGCCCTGGCCGCCGCCCCCACCGCACATCCGGATCCCAAACGTCGATGGATCGCTGCCTTCACCGCAGGCTGGGCGTATCTCGTTCTCGCTGCCGGCGCGGCCGCGGTGGCCGCTCTGGTAGCCGCCGCACCGGCCGGAGTCGTGGAAACTGTTGCCGGACTGGCGCTCCTGGCAACGCTTGCCGGCGCCCTCACGTCGGCGCTGAGCGAGGCGAGTGAACGTGAAGGCGCCGTGGTCACGTTTCTGATCGCCGCATCCGGGGTCAGTATCCTGGGAATCGGTTCGGCATTCTGGGCACTGTTGGTGGGGCTGATCGTGCGTGCAGTCCTACAGGGCACCACCCTGCCCTCACTCTCGCGAAAGTCCTCACTACAGTCGAAGCCGTGAGCACAGCGCAGACGCCCCCGTCGATCAGCGAGTTTCCCGTTCTCTGGCCCGTCCCGACGCGGTGGGACGACAACGATCACTACGGCCACGTCAACAACGTGACCTACTACTCGTACTTCGACACCGCGGTCAACGCCTGGCTGATGTCTTCCACTGGAACCGACATCCGCACCCTGCCTGCCATCGGCGTCGTCGCCGAGACGTCGTGCCGGTACCTGAGCGAGCTGTCGTTCCCCGAGCAGTTGCAGGTGGGTATCTCCGTCGAGAAGCTCGGCACCAAGAGCATCGTCTACGCGCTGGCGATATTCCACGAGGTCGAAAGCGGCCATTGGGAACCTGCCGCGACCGGGCGCTTCGTGCACGTCTACGTCGACGCCGACACCCGTAAGCCGGTGGAGATCCCGGCGGCCATCAGATCGGCAGCCGGGACCTTGACCGAAAACTAGCTCAGGCCGAGCTGATCTGCCGTCAAGACGGCGCGTGCAACGATTCCGTCGATCAGCGCGACGGTCGGGCCGCCGTGCTCGGCCTTGTTGCGCGGATCGTCGAGGATGCGTCGCAGCACGCCCTCCGCGATGATCGAGAGCTTCCACAGAGCGAGTACGTGCCAGTATCCGACCGCTGACACGTCGCGGCCAGTCGCCTCGACGTAGGCAGCGACCAGCTCGTCACGGTTCGGGAAGCCTTCCAGCGTGGACGCCATGAACGGACCGGCAACCTTGTCACCGGCTTCCGGCCAGTACGCGAGTAGCGCACCGAGGTCCGCGAGCGGCTCCCCCAACGTGCACAGCTCCCAGTCGACGACGGCAACGATGCGCCCCTCGGCCGGATCGGTGATGACGTTGTTGAGGTGGAAGTCGCCGTGAACCAACGTCACTTCGTTCTGTTCCGGAATGTTTCGGTGCAGAATCTCGGCCAATCGGTCGACATCCGGAACATCGCGGGTCTTCGACTTCTCCCACTGCGCCGACCACCGCTTGAGCTGACGCTCGGCAAAGGGCTTGCGGCTGGCCAGGTCGTCCAGCCCGGTCTCTTCCAGGTCAACTCCGTGGATGCTGGCGAGGGTTTTGGGCATCGCCAAGCCGACCGCGCGACGCTCGTCCTCGGTCAACTTCTGAGCAACCGGAACGCCGTCGATCACAACGCCGTCGATGTAGCTCATGAGGACCAGCGGAGCGTCCGTGATCTCCGGATCTTCCGTGATGCCGAGGATCTTCGGAACCGGCACTTTGGTTCCCTGGAGCGAGGACAGGATGCGGTGCTCGCGAACGACGTCGTGCGCGGACGCCAACAACGTGCCGAGTGGAGGTCTGCGCAGTACCCACCGTCCTCCGCCCGCATCCGTCACGGAGTAGGTCAGGTTCGATTGCCCGTTACCGATCCTCTCGAAAGTCAGTGGTGTCGTGGCGCCGACCCCCAGTCCGGCGATCCACGCGGAAACAGCTTCTTCGTTCAAACCGACTGCAGTCACCGCACCGATGCTAGCGGTTGAAGTCCGATCGGTTGGCCGTACCGACACGTTTGTTACTCGCCAGTTCGCAGTTCAGGTCTTGATACGGCAGTGAAAATACTTGCGGATTTCCCAATCAGGGGGATCCTGATGGTAGAGCGACAACTGCATACGACACATCGGGATTGTGCGGCGTACTCACGAGGCGCGCCGGGCATGAGCAGAAACCGAGGTGAGCGAAGATGATCGACAACCTCGATTATCCGGTCCAACTCATCCAACCGAACGGCGCACGGGTGTGCCGTCCCGAATTCGACCGCCTGATAACAGACATCGGGCCTGACGAACTGCTGTCGTTGTATCGCGATCTCGTCGTGAGTCGCCGCATCGACACCGAAGCTGTTGCCCTGCAGCGTCAAGGCGAAATCGGTTTGTGGGCTCCGATGCTAGGCCAAGAAGCCGCCCAGGTCGGTTCCGCGAGAGCGCTCGCCCCAGACGACTTCGCGTTCACCAGCTACCGCGAACATGCCGTCGCGTACTGCCGGGGTGTTCCCCCCGAATTGCTGACCACCATGTGGCGAGGAATCTCCCATTCCGGTTGGGATCCAGAACAATTCAACGTCACCAATCCGGCGATCGTCGTCGGCTCCCAAGGGCTGCACGCCACCGGATACGCACTCGGCGCACACCTGGACGGCGCCGAGATCGCAACGATCGCGTACTTCGGCGACGGCGCCACAAGTCAGGGTGACATCGCCGAGGCGATGGGATTTGCCGCCAGTTTCCGTGTCGGCGTTGTCTTCTTCTGCCAGAACAACCAGTGGGCAATCAGTGAACCGGTATCCCTGCAGTCCCGTACACCCATCTCGCATCGGGCGATCGGTTACGGTATTCCGGCGATCCGCGTCGACGGTAACGACGTCCTTGCCGTGCTCGCCGTGACGCGCTCGGCGCTCTATCGCGCACGCGAAGGCAGCGGCCCGACGTTCATCGAGGCGATCACCTGCCGGATGGGCCCGCACACGACCTCCGACGATCCGAGCAGGTACCGCACCGATACGGATATGTCGGAGTGGAAAAGCCGCGATCCGCTCGAGCGAATGCGTCTGCTCCTCGGCCGTCGCGATCTTCTCGGAGAAAACGAACTCAGCACCATCGCGGCAGCCGCCGACGACGTCGCCGCTGGACTGCGACGCGCAACCATCGCGCTCGCCGATCCGCCCCCGTCAGCGCTCTTCGATCACGTCTACGCCGAGGCACACCCACTGGTCGACGCTGAACGCGAAGAGCATCGCGCGTATCTGGGCAGCCTGGAAGGGGCTTCGTCATGACCGTCATGAATCTGGTGACCGCGCTCAACACCGGCCTTCGACGCGCACTCGAAGACGATCGTCGCGTTGTCATCATGGGCGAGGACGTCGGCCGTCTCGGCGGCGTATTCCGGGTTACCGACGCCCTGCAGAAGGACTTCGGCGACACTCGGGTGATCGACATGCCCCTCGCCGAATCAGGGATCGTGGGAACAGCTTTCGGGCTTGCCTTGCGCGGATATCGGCCTGTCTGCGAAATTCAATTCGACGGGTTTGTCTACCCGGCTTTCGATCAGATCGTCTCGCAGGTGGCCAAGATCCAGTACCGCACCCGAGGCGCTGCCTCTGCGCCACTGACGATTCGGATTCCCAGTGGCGGCGGAATCGGTGCGGTGGAACATCATTCGGAGTCGCCCGAAGCGTACTTCGCTCACACCGCGGGACTGCGGGTGGTGTACCCGAGCAATCCGATCGACGGTTTTCACATGATCCGCCAATCCATTGCGGCCGACGACCCGGTGATATTCCTCGAACCCAAACGGCGCTACTGGGATACCGCCGACGTGGATACCGATGCCGCGCCCGAGCTTCCGCTCCACCGTGCCCGCGTCGCTCGCCCTGGAGACGACGCGACAGTGGTTGCGTACGGATCCATGGTCGCCACCGCGCTCGACGCCGCGCGGATTGCCGAAGAAGAAGGCCACGATCTGGAGGTCGTGGATCTGCGTTCACTCTCCCCCATCGACTTCGACACGATCGAGGCGTCGGTGAACAAGACAGGCCGGCTTGTCATCGTCCATGAGGCGCAGAAGTTTCTCGGCGTCGGCGCCGAAATCGCAGCACACGTCGCGGAACACTGCTTCTATCTGCTGGAGTCACCGATCCTGCGGGTCACCGGATTCGACATCCCCTACCCGCCCGCCAAGCTCGAGCGTTTTCACCTTCCGGACGCCGACCGGATCCTCGCAGCACTCGACCGGACGCTGGCAGCATGAGTACAGGGCACGAATTCCGGTTGCCGGATCTCGGCGAGGGCCTGACGTCCGCCGATCTGGTCGAGTGGACGGTCGGCGTCGGTGACACGGTGGAACTCAATCAAGTTCTCGCCCAGGTAGAGACAGCCAAAGCTCTTGTCGAACTGCCGTCGCCCTACGTCGGCGTTGTCAGAGAACTCCTCGTCGAACCCGGCACTACCGTTCCGGTGGGTACTCCGATCATCCGTATCGAGGAGCCTGCAGATTCACCGACTCCAAGTGATTCACAGTCTCCGAGCGTGCTGGTCGGATACGGACCCGCGACCGAGAGACCGAGCCGACGACGGAGCAGGATCACGCCATACTCGCAATTCGCGGCGAGCACCGAGCGTCGGCCCGCAACCCCCGCGGCGCGGCGCGCGGCCCGCGAAGCCGGCATCGATTTGAGCGAAATCACCGGCAGCGGATTCGACGGTGCCGTCACCGCGGCTGACGTCGCAGACGCGCTTACCGTGCAGTCGCCTTCGGATAACGCGACACGCCTGGCCTCGTCCGGCATACGAAAACAGATGGCGTCGGCGATGGTTGCCAGCACCCGCGCTCCGCAGGCCAGCGTCTTCCTCACCGCCGATGTCACGCCTTCGATGGAACTGCTCGGCAGGCTCCGTTCCTCGGAGGCGTTCACCGGACTGTCTCTCACTCCGCTGACACTCGCTGCCAAGGCAATGGTGGCCGCCATCGCCTCGCACCCGATGGTGAACGCGCATTGGGACGAGGCCCGCGGCGACGCCGCCGTCGACGATGACGTGAATCTCGGCATCGCCGTCGCCTCCGAACGTGGACTGTCCGTGCCCAACATCAAGAGCGCCGAGACACTGAGCCTGGTCCAACTCGCACGCGCGGTGACCGAACTGACCGTTGCTGCCCGTGAGGGAAAGACGGACGTCCGTCACCTGACGGGTGGCACCGTCACGATCACCAATGTCGGAGTCTTCGGCGTCGACGGCGGCATTCCGCTTCTCAATCCGGGAGAAGCCGTCATTCTCTGTCTGGGCTCGGTGAGCGAGCGTCCGTGGGTGATCGAGCGCAAGATCGAAGTGCGGAGCGTCGTGACACTGACGTTGACGTTCGACCACCGCGTGCTGACCGGTGAGCAGGCCGCGAGATTCCTCTCATTTGTCGCAGAGATGCTCGCGAACCCGGACCTGTTGCTGACTCACCTGTAGAAAGGAACGAGTGAGCGTCAACCCCACCGACCGCGCAGTCCCCACCTCCGCCCTGGTGCGCGCCCGCGCCGGCATCTTCGGCATTTTCGGCATCAACGGATTTCTCCTCGCGATGTGGGTCGTCCACATCCCGTCCATCGAACACCGAGTGGGGATCAGTCACTCGACGCTCGGCTCACTTCTTCTCCTTCTTGCAGTCGGAGCCATTGCCGGCATGCAGTTGAGCGGCCCGCTCGCAGATCGATACGGCAGCAGACGCATGGTCGTCCTGGCGGGTAGCGGGCTGGCATTCGCCACTCTCGGCCCGGGGTTTGCCACGAACACCTGGCAACTGGGCGCTGCACTTGTCGTGTTCGGCTTTGCGAACGGCGCGTTGGACGTGTCGATGAACTCGCAGGCCGTCGAGGCCGAACAGTTGTACCGGCGCCCGATCATGGCGGCCTTTCACGGCATGTTCTCGGTCGGTGGCGTATTGGGCTCTGTCATCGGATTCGGCACTCTCGCACTGGATCTTCCGCCGTACGTCACGCTCAGCATCGCGTCGGCAATCGGCTTGCTGGCAGTCTGGTTGTGCTCGCGACCCCTTCTCCCTCACGTCGACGTGCATGCCGAAACCGCGTCGACTACCGGAAAGACACACGGCAGATTCTCGGCTCGCGTACTTGCCCTCGGAACCCTCGCCTTTGTTCTGATGCTGGCCGAGGGAGTGGCTAACGACTGGAGCGCGCTGCAGGTCAAGGAAGATCTCGGTGTTTCGAATGCCGTTGCCGCACTGTCGTTCGGCGCATTCTCCGCCATGATGACCGTCGGCCGGTTCACCGCGGATCGGATCAGCGCGGCGGTAGGCCCGGTGGCCGTGGTTCGCTACGGCGCGTTGCTGTCGTCCGTCGGCATGCTGACCGTCGTGGTATCCGGCTGGCTACCACTGACGTTGCTCGGTTGGGCCCTGTTCGGCGCCGGCCTGTCGGGATGCATTCCGCAGATCTTCACCACGGCCGGAAATCTGGGCTCAGGTTCGGCCGGCACCAACATGTCTCGCGTCGTCGGCATGGGATACATCGGATTCCTCGCCGGTCCGGCAACCATCGGCTGGGTCACCAAGCTTGTGCCTCTCACCACAGCAATGTTGATCCCGTTTGCATGCGTCCTGGTCGCAGCGGGTTGTGCGGGTGTCGTTCGGCGCGATTCTCCGACCGCCTACAGACCTCACAGCTGATCCTCACGATCGGCACAGACTCAACAGGGATGCTGGTACTCGTGACCGTCTCGACCTCCACCCAGCACCCCGCTCCCTCCACAACCACTCGCTTCCTCGTCCTTGCCGCGATCGCCGTCGTAGCGCTGGGCGTCTTGTATTTCGTGCGACCCACCTCGCCCGGTTTGAGCGTCCCGGAACAGGTGCGCGCACTTGCCGAGTGGACGGTAGGCCGATTCGACGTCACCGCTGTACTCGCAGCCACTACCGCTCTGGCCGTCGTCTCGATGGTCCGCGGACTGCCATACGGCATCGGCGCGATCCTGCTCCTCGGAATGGGCGCCAATCTCACCAACGCGGCATTCGGTTCCTGGCTCCCCGATGTGCCCCAGGACCTATTGCCCAGCGGTCACGTCGCAGCGGCGACCGCGCTGTACTGCTCGGCGATCTTGATCTCCGCCCCGCAGTGGCGTCCGGTGGTCGCCGGGCTCGGATTCGTCGGAGTTGCTGCGATCGGTGCCAGCGCGCTCGCCGCCGAGCTGAGCGGCCTTTTCGGAGTGATAGCTGGCATTCTGATCACCCTGGTATGGGCCTGTGCCGCAGCCATTTTGATGGCACGATCGCCCATCGCCGCGAAACGTGAAGAGCTGCGCCCAGATACGGCAGCCATCGCGTTCTCCAGGCACCGGAGCATCCGACTTTAGTCCTAAATCTTTGGGATTCAGAGATTTTCGCCGATAGCTCTCCCGCCACGGTTGGACATGACGTATGTTCTGAAATGTCCGAATCAAGTAGTTCCACAGCGAAGGAGTCTTTACCGTGAGCCTCGAAGATCTGAACCCGCTCGAACTGATCCAGAAGTTGATCGAACTACTTTCCGGCTTCTCTTCCGACCCCGAAACCCCCGAGGTTCCGTAAAACGTCGCCAGAGGCGCCTGTTCCGAGTTTCGTCTCGGGCCAGGCGCCTTTGTCGTTTCAGCACAAGAAGTCGTTTCAGCACAAGAAGTCGTTTCAGCACAAGAAGTCGTTGCAACACACGACATCTTTGCAACACACGGCCACGAAAAAAGGCGTCCACTCGCAGCTGCGAGTGGACGCCCCTTCCGAGTACCAGCGCTAGAGCGCCTTGAGCTCCTCGGTTACTTCGGAGACCGACTTCTTGGCGTCACCGAAGAGCATCGAGGTGCCCTCGGCGAAGAAGAGTGGGTTCTCGATACCGGCGAAACCGGAGTTCATCGAGCGCTTGAGCACGATGACGGACTTCGACTGGTCGACGTTGAGGATCGGCATTCCGTGAATCGGTGAGCTCGGATCGTTGCGCGCCGCCGGGTT
The DNA here is from genome assembly GCF_027854095.1 of Rhodococcus sp. C-2. Lineage (NCBI taxonomy): Bacteria > Bacillati > Actinomycetota > Actinomycetes > Mycobacteriales > Nocardiaceae > Rhodococcus > Rhodococcus sp. C-2. The sequence goes on from NZ_JAQGFI010000019.1 coordinate 16,406, forward strand.
GGTGACGTCGTTCGCGCCGATCACCAAGGTGACATCGGTACGAGAGAACTCGTCGTTGATGTCGTCCATTTCCTTCATCGCGTCGTACGAGACATCCGCCTCTGCGAGAAGAACGTTCATGTGACCAGGCATACGGCCGGCGACCGGGTGAATGGCGTACTTGACCTCGACACCCTTCGACTCGAGCAATTTCGCCATGTCCTTGACCGCGTGCTGAGCCTGCGCGACGGCAAGTCCGTATCCGGGTACGACGATGACCTGGTTGGCGTAGGCCATCTGGATAGCCGCGTCGGCGGCCGAGGTCGCCTTTGCCGTGCGCACGACGCCGTCGGAGGATGCGGCTTCACCGCCACCACCACCGAAGCCGCCGGCAACGATGGCCGGGATGGACCGGTTCATGGCCTTGGCCATGAGGTTGGTCAAGATGGTGCCCGAAGCACCGACGATCATGCCGGCGACGATCATCGCCTGGTTGTTGAGCGCCAAACCTGCAGCAGCAGCTGACAAACCGGTCAGAGCGTTGAGCAGCGAGATGACGACGGGCATGTCCGCGCCGCCGATGGGCAGCACGACCATCAGTCCGAGGATGCCCGAGAGCACGAGCACGCCGACGATCCACAGTGAGCTGGTCGGGCCTTCCGGTGAGATCGCCTTGATACCGATGATCACCGAGAACGCGACGGCGGCAATGAGCAGCAGAGCATTGAGCGGCTGCTGGAGCTTGCCGATTCCGATCGGACGACCAGGCAGAGTTTCCTGCAGCTTCAGGAACGCGATCACGCTGCCCCAGAAGGAGATCGATCCGATCACCGCGGCAAAGAGCGACGCGATGACGATGTGTACCGTCGGCGATTCGCCGTGCTGGAATGCGGTGAAACCGTCCGAGTCCAGGAACTCCGCGTACGCGATCAACGCGACCGTGCCGCCGCCGACACCGTTGAACAGTGCCACCAACTGCGGCATGGCCGTCATCTTCGTCCGGAGCGCCGGCGGAACGCCGAGCACGACACCGATGACAAGGCCGGCAGCGATGAGGATCCAGTTCCCCATCTCCGCATCACGAATGGAGATCAGAGTTGCAACGACGGCGATGAGCATGCCGACCGCGGCGATCTGGTTGCCGCGGACTGCGGTCTTCGGGCCGGTAAGACCCATGAGGCCGTAGATGAACATCGAGAACGCGACAATGTAGAGCGCATTGACCAGGTATTCCATTACTGGTCACCATCCTTCGACACAGACTTGGCGGCCGGCTTGGCCTTGAACATCGCCAACATGCGGTCCGTGACGACAAAACCACCGACAACGTTCACGGTTCCGAAGACGAGCGCGACGAACAAGATGATCTGCAGCCCGATCGAGGGATCGTGCACCTTGCCCAGGACGACCAACGCGCCCAGGACGACGATGCCGTGGATGGCGTTCGTACCGGACATCAACGGGGTGTGCAGGGTGTTCGGAACTTTGGAGATCACAGCGAAACCGACGAACCCGGACAACACCAGGATCGCGATGTTCGCCAGCAGTGATGTGTACATCAGGCGCCCTTCTCTTCACGGGTGACGCACGCACCGGCCAGAACCTCGTCGGAGAAATCAGGCGCCAAGGCACCTTCCACCAACATGAGTTCGATCAGCGCGGAAATGTTCTTCGAGTACAACTCGGACGCATGCTCCGGCATGGACGCCGGCAAATTCAGCGGAGAGCAAATGGTCACGCCGTGCTTGACGACGGTTTGACCCGGCTCGGTCAGCTCGCAGTTACCACCGGTTTCACCCGCGAGGTCGACCACGACACTGCCCGGCTTCATGCCTTCGACCGCGGCAGCGGTCACCAGGCGCGGCGCGGGACGACCCGGAACCAGAGCTGTGGTGATCACAACGTCGAAGCCCTTGATCGCATCTTCGAGTGCCTGCTGCTGCTTCGCTCGCTCGTCGTCGGTCAACTCGCGGGCGTATCCGCCCTCGCCCGCCGCATCGATTCCGAGGTCGAGCCACTGTGCACCCACCGAACGCACCTGGTCGGCGACCTCAGGACGCACGTCGTACCCGGTAGCGCGGCCACCGAGACGCTTGGCTGTCGCCAGCGCCTGCAGACCTGCCACACCCACTCCGAGGACCAGAACCGTCGCAGGCTTCACCGTGCCCGCAGCGGTGGTGAGCATCGGGAAGAACCGCGTCGACTCCGATGCTGCCAACAGAACAGCCTTGTACCCGGACACGTTCGCCTGCGAGGACAACGCGTCCATCACCTGCGCGCGGGAGATACGAGGAATCGCCTCCACGGCGTAACCCTCGATGCCGGCGGCCTTCAACTCGGCGATGCGGTTGTCCGCATTACGCGGATTCAGGAAACCGATGAGCTTCGCGCCGGTACTGATCCGGGCGATCTCTTCTGTCGACGGAGGCGCAACCTTGACCACCACGTCAGCAGTCCACGGATCGCCGATCTTCGCGCCGGCAGCGGTGTACAACTCGTCGGGAATCAACGCCCCGAGACCGGCCCCGGACTCGACGACCACGTCGACACCCTTGCCGATCAAAGCGGACACAATTTTCGGCACCAATGCGACCCGACGCTCACCATCACTCGATTCTCGAGGGACGCCGACCGACGGACGCACTTGTGCGCTCTTCGATGTTTCCATTTTCCATTACCTTCTGCGGTTGGTGGTTCGCCTGCTGCGACGAGCGGCAACCAGCATGTGATGAGCGGAAGATGACCCGCTTTTGGGTGAATGGTGACTGATAGTAGCCAGAGTTAACGCGGCGTAGGGAAACCGACGACGCACTTTCTCCATCTGAATCGAGTCCGAACAGTATGTTTGGACATACCTGAAGAAGCCTACTGTGAGGCCGATCACACCGGAATGGCGGACTATTCCACTATTTGAAACGGCCGAAAGACGTAAAGGCATCAGAATGACGCGCCGAATAATCACCGTCGAGCGAGTTTACGAACCGGCTTCCGAATGTAGCGCCGTCCGACTCCGCGTAGACCGACTCCGGCCACGCGGCCTCAAACGCGAAAACCTGCAGTACGCCTCGCACCGTCCTCGGATGCTCGACCCGTTGTTCTACTGACAGCAAGCAAGGACCTGCCGTACGGTCACGCGCAGGTCCTTGCCGACTATCTCGCAGAATTACTCTGATGTCCTAGTATTTCACTAGAGCATCAATTGCTCACATATTGAGACCGCAACTTGTGCTTGACGAGCTTTCCTGTAGCGGTCCTAGGCAATTCGTCGGCAAAGTCAATGCTTCTCGGAGCTTTGAAATGTGCGACCTGACTGCGAACGTATTCCAGCAATTCCTCGGCGACATGGGCACCAGGCTCGATTCCCTCCGCTAGTTGGACAACCGCCTTGACCTGCTCACCCATTTCCTCGTCGGGAACACCGATGACCGCCACGTCGAACACCTTCGGGTGCAAAGTAAGGATGTTCTCGGACTCCTGTGGGTAGATATTCACACCACCGGAGATAATCGTGAACGCGGCGCGGTCGGTCAGATAAAGGAAACGCTCGGAGTCGATATAGCCGATATCTCCACTCGTCGTCCACGTCGGATGATCCGGATGCTGCGCGGCAGCCGTTTTCTCGGGATCATTGTGGTACCGGAACGGCAAAGTCTCCCGCTCCCAGAACACGGTACCGATCTCGCCGACCGGAAGATCGCGCCCGGCGTCGTCACAGATGTGCACGATCCCCATCACTCCGTCACGCCCGACTGAACCCGGATGCGACAAGGCCTGCTCACTGTTGATGAAGGTAGCGCCCGAACCCTCGGTCGAGGCGTAGTACTCGTAGATCACCGGCCCCCACCAGTCGATCATTGCCGTCTTCACTTCGGGCGGGCAGGGAGCAGCAGCGTGAATGGCGACCTTCACCGTCGAGACGTCGTAACGATCACGGGTCTCCTTCGGAAGTTTCAACATTCGAACGAACATCGTCGGTACCCACTGACTGTGCGTCACAGCGTATTTACCGATCAACTCCAGCGCGGTTTCGGCTTCGAATGCATCCATCAAGATCACGGTTCCGCCGACCGAATTGATCACGCCGCAAAAACGCAGGGGCGCCGCGTGATAGACCGGAGCCGGGCACAAATAGACTGTGTCGGAATCGAACCCGTACATCGGTGCGAACACCGCGGTGTACGGATCCATGGTGGTGTTCACCTCACCCTCCGGGAGATCTCCTTTGATCCCCTTCGGCCTGCCGGTCGTTCCCGACGAATACAGCATGTCAGCCCCACGCGGCTGCGAGTCGAGTGGAGCAGTGGACTGCGCATCGACCGCGTCTTCGTAGTCGTCGAAGCCCTCGAGGGCGCCGCCGTACACCAATCGGTGCCGCACGCGTGGAATCAGCTTCTCGTCCAACGGAACTGCTGCGGACGCCTGCCCCGACGCCACCAGAATTGTCGCCTCGCAGTCGTCGACGATGTAGGCAGCCTCCGCAGCCGTGAGATGCCAGTTCACCGCGGTGATGTAGAGGCCGGATCTCAACGCTGCCCAGTACACCTCGAACGCCCGGAGATCGTTGTTCGAGATGAGAGCGACGTGGTCCCCAGGCTTGGCACCGACACTTCGGAAGTATCGCGCCAACTGCGTCGACCGTTCGTCGAGTTCCCGATAGGTGATGGACTCACCCGTCGCAGGGCGAATGACGGCGGGCTTGTCCGGTGTGGACTGGACAAAATTTCCTGGAAACACGAAGACTCCTCTGTCGGTGACGACAACGCCGCGTGAGCCTGATTCGGCGTCGACAATCCTGGTCTACCACAGGAACTCTGCCACCCTCGGAGGTTTGGCGACACCGACTCGAAGCATGGGAATGCCCGCTCACTTATCCGCCGGGACATACAGTGAGGAGAACCGCACCGTCCGAAACAGGAGATGTCCACATGAGTGGTTGGCCCCAGGACTCAGTAGTCGACGCATTGACCGAGGAATGGAGAGTCATCGACGCACTGCTGGCCGAACTCGACGGCGATCAGTGGTTGGCACCGTCGAACCTTCCGGGGTGGACGGTTCACGACATCGTGTCCCATCTGATCGGTACGGAATCACTGCTCTCGGGCATCAATCCGCCGTCGATCAATCTGGACGTGCACGCATTGCCCCACGTCCACAACGAGATTGCGGCGTTCAACGAGCGCTGGGTCGAAGGCCTGCGGCGGACACCGCACTCGGACCTGCTGACCCGATATCGCGAGATCACCGCCGAACGAACCGAAGCGCTGCGCTCGATGACCAGCGCGGACTGGGACGCCGAGACACAAACACCGGTCGGTCTTGCGCCCTATGGCCGGTTCATGCGTATTCGGACCTTCGACTGTTGGATGCACGAACTCGACATCAGAGATGCAGTTGGCATTCCGAGTGAGGAAGGCGGATTGCGCGCGGAGACTGCATTCGGCGAAATCACCAGCGCGCTCGGATTCGTCGTCGGAAAACGAGGAAAGGCGCCAGAGGGAGCACGGATCACTTTCGAACTCGAAGGGCCACTTGCCCGTTCACTTCACGTCTCGGTCGACGCGCGAGCAACACTCGTCCCGGAGTTGGACGGTCCGGCGACCACGACCATCTCGATGAGCTCACCGCTCTTCACCCGAATTGCCGGTGGCCGCGTCCACGCGTCGGATCACCGAACCGACATCTCGCTTCGCGGTGACACCACGGTGGGCACACGCGTCGTCGACAATCTGGCGTTCACGATTTGAGGGCTGGGTGGGTAGGTCGCGAAGGTACTGAGAAGTGAAACTGTTTCTCTCGTCCTACCGATTCGGCGACCACCGCGAGGCTTTTGTCGATCTCGTAGGCCGCGGCGCTCGCATCGCGGTCATCGCCGCGGCTGCAGATTCGTGGCCCGCCAATGCCCGCAGTTCAGCAGTCACCAGCGAATTGACTCCGCTACGGGCAGCGGGCTTCACCGCAGAGGAAGTGGATGTCCGAGACTTCCTGGGTGCATCGGAAGCACTGGAACTCCGGCTCCGCGAATTCGACTGCCTGTGGGTTCGCGGCGGAAACACGTTCGTCCTGCGAGCTCAGCTAGCTCGAAGTGGCGCTGACAGGGTCATCGAGATGCTGGTTCGTTCAGGCGTCGTGGCCTATGCGGGATACAGCGCCGGAGCGTGCCTGGCGACTCCGACTCTGATCGGGCTGGACGCGTCGGACGACCCCGCTGAAGTCATGCCAACGTGCGGTATCGACCCGATCTGGTCCGGGCTCGCGCTGATCGACTTCGCGATAGTGCCGCACGGCGGCGATTCGCTACTCGAAGATCCACAGGTGACTGCGCGGACGGTTGCGGCCCTGACCACGGCGGGCGCGCAATTCACCGTGCTTACAGATCACGAGGTGATACTCGTCGACCGTTGATGTAACGCAGACGGTTGATCTTGACGCAGACTGAGCAGTCGACTCGGCCCGACCGGATCAGCCGTGCTCTGCCACCGCGGTTCCGGCTGCCGGCGACTGACGCTCGAGCCTCGTCCACGCGATCTCCCAGCGCTTGACAGAGACCTCGTCAGCGTCCTCGAGAAGGGCGTCGAGGAGCAGGCGTGGATTTTCGCGCCATGCCAGTTCAGCGGCATGGACTTCCGCAGCCGAGAACAACCCGGAAGCCTCGAGATCACGAATCCATTCGCAGATCTCGCCTCGGTGAATCCGTGCGATGGTCTCGTATCCCAGACCTTCGTCAAGGAAGTCGTACGAAAAAATTGCGGCAAAGTAACTGTTCGACTCACGCTGCCCGAAAATCATGTGCGTTCCTTCCTCGAAGTTGTCCGACGAAGACTCGAAATCGAACCGTTGAGCAGCGACGCCAAAGTTTTTTTGGCGAAGTTGTAACGCTTCTTCTATCCCCGACGATTCAAACGCTAACCCCCCGAGCGGGTCTTTGGGATCACGTCCGAGAAACGATCTGATGACCAACGCAATACCCCTGGGGTTTCCGGCCGCTCGCACCCATCATCGACACGCAACCAGCGCGCCGCTGACCTGCAATTTGCCCGTTTCAGGCCCTCCACTTAATCCATCCGAACAGACGACAAAAAACTTTGTGACCGGTCCCACATATTGGGATGTTTACGATCGTGATGCATATGTATCACCCGTTGTGGGCACAAAAGTACGGGCAAATCGGCACGTACAGACCAGTTTTGTTCGTTCTCCATGGCGACGAAGGTCCCTTGAACGGTCGTCCAGTTGTAGTTGCGCTAAGTAACGGATCCCACGTCGGCAACCGATATTGCGGACGGCCTGCCAGGTAGCGTGCTCCAGAGAACGTAGACGCGGCGCGGCGCAACCGGCCGCCCTTTCGAAACGGAGCCCGAAGATGACCGAGACAGTGGCGCACAATCCCGCGGAAACGCGTTTCGAGATCCGAGTCGACGGCGAACTCGCCGGTTTCGCCGAGTACTCGGACCATTCCGGCGTCCGTGATTTCCACCACACGGTGACCTATCCGCAGTTTCGTGGGCGCGGGCTTGCCGCCATCGTGGTGCGTGAAGCGCTCGATCAGACCCGGAACGAGGGATTGAAGATCCTTCCGACGTGCTCGTACGTCGAGAAGTTTGTTGCGGAGAACCCCGTCTACCAGGCATAACCGAACGAGAACGGCCAGGGAAAAACCAGTCGCGAACCTGCAGACCCCGCTGCTAGCGTCGATGGTGCCGTCGTCGAAATCCTGGGCGGCACCGTCTCGGGGAAGGAAAGAACGTGGTCGCCTCAGCAGATCGGCGTCCACCTGCGTCCACGGACGTAGCTATCCCCAGCTATCGCCCTCTCGTACTGGTCAATCTCGCGACGCTGTTCTCGGCGATCGGCAACGGTATCGCCATCGTCGTGCTCCCCTGGCTGGTTCTCGAACGAACCGGTAAGGCTACCGACGCGGCGATAGTTGCCGGCGCAGCAGCCATTCCGCTACTCGTGTCGAGCCTGTTTTCGGGGACATTCGTCGACAAGTTCGGACGCCGTCGAACGTCGATGATTTCCGACGCTCTCTCTGCGATGTCCGTTGCAGCGATTCCGATCATCGCGGCCACCGCGGGCTTGACGATCCCGGTGATCGCGGCGTTGGCCGCACTCGGCGCCGTGTTCGACCCCGCCGGAATGGCGGCGAGGGAGTCCATGCTGCCTGCAGCGACTCGGACCGCCAAGTGGAAGCTCGATCGAACCAACAGTGTGTACGAGGCCAACTTCAACGCCGCGTATCTGATCGGCCCTGGCATCGGCGGTGTCCTCATCGCAACGATCGGAGCGGTGAACACGCTCTGGGTCACGGCGGCAGGTTTTGTGTTCTCGATAGTCGTGGTCGCCTTCATCCGGCTTCCCGGCGCCGGAGTGCCCGAACACGAACACCGTCCGAAATCGATCTGGCACGGCACACTCGACGGTCTTCGGTTCGTCTGGAACAACAAACTGCTGCGCACCCTGGCGCTGATCGACATGGCAGTCGTCGCGCTCTACATGCCTGTGGAGAGTGTCGTGTTCCCGGTGTACTTCACAGAGTTGGATCAACCGGCCCAACTCGGATCGGTGTTGATGGCCTTGGCGATCGGCGGCATCATCGGCTCTCTCGCCTACGCCCCACTGGCGCCGATCATGTCCCGGCGGCTGATCATGATTTTTGCCGTCGCCGTTCTCGGCATAGCGATGCTGGCCATGGCGCTCCTACCTCCGCTGTGGGTGATCCTCGTACTTGCCGGACTGCAGGGCCTCGTCTACGGACCAGTCGGCCCGATCGCCAACTACGCCATGCAGACGCACAGCCCGGAGCACATGCGTGGACGCATCGTCGGTGTCATGACGTCGACGGCCTACGCCGCAGGCCCGCTCGGCTACCTCGCGGTCGGCCCGCTGCTCGATCAACTCGGAATCGCGTCGACCTTTGTGGCCCTGTCGATTCCGATCATCCTGATCGCCGCAGTATGTGCCTCCCTACCGGTGCTTCGCGAACTCGATCGTCCGCGGCACTCGACCGACGTCAGTTGAACCCCATCACGTCGTTGCCCCAGGCGACGCGCAATCCGTGATCGGGGTCGCTGACGAGGGTGTCGGCGGAGTCGATCAACAGCGTCGACCGCTTCTCTTCCTCGTACGGCGCCCAGTGCTTCGAGCCGTCGAGGGCCGCCGGCACTGCATGCCTGGCGAAGGCCAACCATCGCCGTTGGATACGGCCGGCCACCTCCATCGCGGCCTTCCGACCGCCGAGCCAGAACGTGGGGTCGACGTTCAGGGTTCCGAAATTGCCGAATACATAAGGTAATTCGGTCGCGTGGCCCGCGCCGATCCGCGCCGCCTTGAGCATCGGCGTCGCGTGATCGAAGCGGTAGACCCATGTAGGGGAATGCCTGCAGTGCGCGTCTGCGATCCAGAGGGTCGGCATGCGAAACGCAGCGTCCCGTGACAGTGCCAGCGCGCCACTCGGTTTCGCATGGTCAGGGTAAGCCGACATGATCTCGGCAAGTTTGGTCGCGGAGATGTCGGGGTGATCGTCGGCCAGTAATTGGAGCATTGCCTCGACGGACTGCGCACTCACCGGCATCAGCGGAGACTTCATGAACTTGAAGATCGACGCCTCGTCCTTGTTGGAACCGATGATCAGTGGGATTCGGTGCGCGTAACCCTTCTGGAAAGCCGCAACCGGGTAGTGCGGCACCAGATCGCGATCGACAACGGGTGCCATCGCCAAAGTTCCCGGAATCCGGGTCGGAATTTCGTTGACCAAATCATCGCTTGCCTTGACGAGCAGTTCCAGATCCGTGGTCAGCAGATCGCCTGCGTCTTCGGGGTCGATCGAGAGCAGTTCGAGAAACCGCTCCGCCACGGTCTTGGCGCGCTCGGTCCCGTAGACGGAGGTCGCGGGCGGACTCTGGGCAATCGCACGATGGAACAGACCTTCGGCGCTCGGACAGGTCATGAGCGTCGTGATGGATCCTGCGCCGGAGGACTCCCCGAACACGGTCACCGCACTCGGGTCACCACCGAAGGCGTCGATGTTGTCTCGAACCCATTCGAGTGCCGCAATCTGGTCTCGCAGACCACAGTTCGATTCGAAAACAGTATCCGCGGTGGAGAATGCAGACAGGTCCAGGAATCCGAGTGCGCCGACGCGATAGTTGAAGGAGACGAGAACGACGTCGCCGGTTTCAGCCAGATGACGGCCGTCGTAGATCGTTTGGGCGGCGGATCCGAGGCAGTAGGCGCCGCCGTGAATCCACACCATCACCGGTCGCGGCGTGCCGTCGGGTCGCGGGGCCCAGACGTTGATCGACAGGCAGTCCTCGTCGATTTTGAAGGCCCGATCGATCGGAACCGCCGGACTCTGGCCTTGCGGCGCGATCGGCCCGAACTCACGACAGTCGCGCACCCCGTCCCACGGCTGTGCGGGTTGTGGCGCTCGGAACCTCCGCTCACCCACCGGCGCCGCTGCGTAGGGCATGCCCTTCCACGCGAATACACCGCCATCCGGATACCCGCGGGCTTCTCCGCCTCGCGCCCGGATCACCAGAGTTCCGTCCTCGCCGAGATTTGGTCGAACGTCGGTCTCCATGTCTGAATCCCCTCCCGACCCGCGCGTGTGGCAATCAAGACCAAACCTACCAATCTCGGACGGGTGTGCGCCGAGTACACAACCCCTCGGTGTTAAGGTCGCCTAGTTCTGACACGGGGTGCTCCGCATGGGCGGGGCTGAGAACACACCCGGGAACCTGATCAGGTAATGCTGACGAAGGGATGTCATGGCTACTACGCAGCCTGCATACAATTCTGCCGAAAACTCGGTGGCCACAGCGCCGTCGACGGATCGGTTCACAGATCGACTCTGGGCCGAGACGAAGGCCCTCCGCGAGTCGATCGACTCACTGGAGTTCCTCCGCCGCCTCGGCGACGGAACATTGCCTCTCGACGCGTTCCGCACGTACATCGAGCAAGACAAGCTTTATCTCGAGGGGTATTCGAAAGCGTTGTCCCTGGTCGCGGCCCATGCCCCGGATCCGCAGTCCGCGGGCTTCTGGTCGAATTCCGCGTCCACGGCAGCGACAGTGGAATCTGCGCTTCACGACGGACTTCTCACCGGTGGAATTCTTCCAGCGGGATCGGGAAGGCTCGAGCATTCGCAGGCCTGCCTGGGATACGTCTCGTATCTGACGGCGACTGCAGCAACTGCGCCTTACCCGGTCTCCGCAGCGGCAGTACTCCCCTGCTTCTGGATCTACGCCGAGGTCGGCCGCGATCTTGCCGCTTCAGCGCGCGAGGTACTCGACGCCGATCCGTCGCATCCGTACGCACAGTGGGTCACGACCTACGACGCACCCGAATTCCACGAGTCGGTGGCGCAGGCCCGCGTACTGGTCGATGCTGCGGCCGAAGCTGCCACCGAGACAGAGCGTGAGGCGATGAGTGAAGCATTCCGCATCGCCAGCCGCTATGAGCTGATGTTCTGGGATTCCGCACTCCACCAGCAGCCTTGGCCGGCGTCGTGATGTCGTTTGCGGCGCTGCGCCGCACGCTTGCCACGTCTGCCGCGATCGCAGCCGCGTTCACAGTTCTGACCGGATGCGCCTCTGACACCGGCTCTTCCGACGGGACCATTCGGTTCGCACTCGACTGGACACCGAACACGAACCACACCGGTTTGTACGTAGCACTCCAAGAGGGCTACTTCGAGGACGCCGGCCTGGACGTCTCGATCCTGCCGTACAACAACACCTCGCCCGACACCCTGGTCGATGCCGGCAATGCCGAGTTCGGCATCAGCACACAGAGTCAGGCCACGTTCGCCCGTGCAGCCGGCGCCGCCACGACGTCCGTCATCGCGCCACTTCAGCACCGCGCCACCGGCATCGGCGTGAAGGCGGATCGTGCGGACATCACGCGCCCACGTGATCTCGACGGGAAGACGTACGCCGGGTTCGGCGATCCCGGCGAAGTCGAAACGCTGCAGCAGATCATCCGCAACGACGGCGGGACCGGGAACTTCACGACGGTCACGCTCGGAACTTCCGCGTACGAAGCCGTGTACTCGGGCCAGGCAGACTTCACCGTCTCCTACTTTGCTTGGGAAGGCCTCGAAGCGGAGCGAAACGGAACTCCGATGCGGTACTTCCAGTACACCGATTACGGCTTCCCCGATGCGTATTCGATCGTGATCAACGGCAACCAGCAGTGGTTGAAGGACCATCCCGACGAGGCACGCAAGTTCGTCAAAGCCGTTCAACGCGGATATCAGACTGCTGCCGACAACCCGGACCAGGCCGCGCAGGATCTCATCGACGCGAACCCCGGAGCTTTCACCGACGAAGACCTCGTGCGTGAGAGTCAGCGGATGCTCGCCGCCGACTACATGAAAGACGTCAACGGCGTTGTGGGCGCCCAGAATCTCGAAACCTGGTCGGGTTATTCGGGATTCCTCTTCGAGAACGGATTGCTCGCCGGACCCGACGGGAAGCCGTTGACCCAGAAGCCGGACTGGTCGGAGTACTTCACCAATGAGTATCTCGACGCGTCCTGACGTGAGCGGACGGTTGGTCTCGACCATGCGGCGGGCGCTTCCCGCGCTCGCCGTGGTGGTGCTCCTCGTGGCGGCGTGGCAGGTCTACGTCGAGATCAGTGGGATTCGGCCGCAAGTACTTCCGTCTCCGGGGCGCGTTCTGTCCCAGGGGTGGGACAACCGCGAGATCATCTCCGGCCACGCCTGGTCGACATTGCAGGTCACGTTGGTCGGCTTCACTGTTTCATTGGTGTTGGCCTGGATTCTTGCTGTGGTCGTGGACTTTTCGCCGTGGTTGTCACGCGCGCTGGTACCACTTTTTGTCGTCTCGCAGACGCTGCCGATCATCGCCATCGCGCCGCTGATGATCATCTGGTTCGGCTTCGGGTTGTTGCCGAAGGTGTTGGTGATCGCCCTTGCGACGTTCTTCCCCATGACCATCGGACTCATCGAGGGATTTGCCGCGGCCGATCGGGAAGCGGGCGCTCTCCTGCGCAGTATGGGCAGCACTCGCTGGCAGGAGTTCCGATACGTTCGCCTTCCTTCGGCAATTCCGCGATTCTTCACTGCCCTGCGCATCGGCATCACGTATGCGGTCGTGGGTGCGGTGTTCTCCGAATACGTCGGCGCTACTTCCGGTTTGGGTATCTACATGAGCACCCAGAAGAACTCCTTCCGCACCGACCTGGTGTTGGCGGCCGTACTGGTGACCGCGTTGATCAGCGTCACGCTGTACTTGCTGACGTTCGCCATCGAGCGCATCGTTGCACCATGGGCGATGAACGAAAGGTCGCGGACATGACTGACCCGATGGTCGAGGATGCAATGGTCGAAATCCAGGACCTGACCAAGAGGTTCGACACGGCCGGAGAATCGCGTCTCGTGCTCGATTCGGTGTCCTTTGGCGCCGACGCGGGCGAATTCGTGTCGGTGATCGGGCCGAGCGGCTGCGGCAAGAGCACGATCTTCAACGTCCTGGCCGGGCTCGAATCCCCGACCGCGGGTTCGGTCCGTGTGGGCACGCGCGCAACGGAATCCGAACCAGCCACCGAGGTGCATACCGCGTACATGCCGCAGAAAGATCTTCTGTTCCCTTGGCGTTCGGTATTGGACAACACGGCCCTCGGTTTGGAAGTGCAGGGAGTCGGCAAGAAGGAAGCACGCGAGCGCGCTCGCGAGTTGTTCCCGGCGTTCGGACTGTCCGGATTCGAGGACGCCCGGCCGTCACAGCTGTCGGGCGGTATGCGCCAGCGAGCGGCGATGCTGCGCACCGTTGTTCAGGGCAAACCTGTCCTGCTGCTCGACGAGCCGTTCGGCGCACTGGACTCGTTGACTCGGACCGAGATGCAGGCCTGGCTACAAGACGTGTGGCAGCAGTACCGGTGGACCGTGCTGATGATCACCCACGATATTCGTGAAGCGATCTATCTGTCCGATCGCGTGGTCGTTCTGTCGGCGAGGCCGGCAACGGTCAGGTGCGTCGTCGACGTTCCCTTGCCGAGGCCACGCGAACTGGACATGATCACCTCGCCCGAGTTCGCCGACGTCGAGCGTGAGCTGCTTGCCGTACTCCACGACGAGACTCGCAAGTCGCTACACCCCTAGCGGTTACTGACAATGCGCTGAGAGCGCGCCGATTTCACCTGCCGTTCAAGAGAAAGTGCATCGCAACGGTGCAACTTCGCGTAGGATGTTGCGGCGCGTTCGCCCAAAACGCCTTAATATCAGCAAGATCCGAACGCTCGACACGCCATCCGTCAACGCTGCACAATTCTCTGTACTCTTCGGTAACGTACACTCGGTCGCCTACGAGACCAACGGCCAGAAGGTAACTGGACGGTAAAGCGGAATCGTGGAGGCACAGTCATCGCAACAGATTTGGAAAGGGACAGCGTGAGCACACTGCAGTCAGGTCAGAGCCTCGGAGTCGGCCAGGAACTCAAGTCCGACAACGGCGCATACACCCTCACCTTGCAGGGCGACGGCAACCTGGTTCTGTCCGAGGGCGGACAGGCTGTTTGGGCCGCAGGCACCAACGGATCCGGCGCCAACCGCGCCGAGGTGCAGGCTGACGGAAACTTCGTCATCTACAAGGACTCCGACGCCGTGTGGGCATCGCAGACCGCAGGCAACGACGGTGCCTCCCTCTCGGTTCAAGACGATCGCAACGTCGTTCTGTCCGCCGGCGGAAATGCTCTGTGGTCTTCGGACACTGCAATCGCAGCGCCGGCCGCCGAGGCTGCCCCGGAGCCCGCTCCGGCACCCGAGCCTGAGCCTGCCCCCGCCGCTCCGGCAGCGCAGAGCTACACCGTCGAAAGCGGCGACACCCTGTGGGCGATCGCAGAGCGTTTCTACGGTGACGGCAACCAGTACCAGCGCATCGCGGATGCAAACGGCATCCCGAACCCGGATCTCATCAACGCCGGTCAGGTACTGACGATCCCCGCCTGATTCACTGCTTGACCTGGCCCTGGGTGCCGACGTCCGCGTCGACACCCAGGGCCTTTTGTGTTCTACGCCACACAGATTCGCGTCCCGCCCAGCAGACCCTGATACTCCATTGCGGCATCTTTTCGCCTACAGTACTTCCGTACTGCTCCCGAAGGACAGGTGTGCATGAAAGACAGAACAGTCATGATCGGCGCTGTCGCAGTGGCCGCTCTTTCTCTGACATCAGGCCTCGTTTTCGGCGGAGCAGCCGGCGCATTCGGTGCCGGCGGCCCTGTGGTGAAGCCTCCCACTCTGGTCTCGTCGGTTTCCGTGGAGTCCGTCGCCGGGATCGAACCGGCCGCGTTCTACAGCTCGGTTGCAGTCCCCACGGTTGTCATCCCGCCGACGCCGACCTGGCGAATCGCCGACGAGACGACTGCTCCTCGTAATCAGCCGCTTGTGGTGACCGCGACAAGCACGAGCTCCGCCACCTCGACTACGACGGCCACCAGTACGACAACACCCGTCTCATCCACGACAACTGCGTCGGCTACCGCGACCTCGTCACCGACCGCGACGGCCACAACCACCAAGACCAGCACCACCCCCGTTGTCACGACCGGATCCACGCCGCCCGTCGTCGAGGTCTCGCCCGTTCTCGCCGGATAACCCTCTCTCTTTCGCCCGCACACCGCCTGGCGTGACGGCGGTTACAGGCACACTTCAGTCGCCGCTCTCGAATAACCGATCTACCAGCAACTACCTTCCTCGTCGTCACGGTTCGTGGTCCGCTGCAATCCGGTCGACCGGAAAAGGACAGCAGCATTGTCGGAGCCTCGCGATACCGTATAGGTCTGAGCTTTTGCGGAAGGAGGTGGCTGATGAGCGCAATGGGCTTCGATCTCGATGTCAGTGTCGACCGGGCGTGGGCAGAATTTCAACGTCGCCTCGGCGATCACATTTCCATCATGGTCGACGGCGACGTTCTTGCCGTGGAATCGTCCACCGGCGACTTCGATCCAGCTGACGGCGCAGCGCCATGCGTTCAGTTCCTCGTGTGGGACGAGAACACAGTCCGCTGCGAGGTTCCTTCCAACGACTTCCTTCATCCGCGCTATCGACTCGAAGATGCCGACGAACAAAAGTTGATCGCACTCGGCTGGAATCCGCCTTCCGAGAATCTCGAGGATCCGAACAACTCCCCCGCCTTCTGCGTCGACAAGGCGCAGAACTGGGCCGATCAGCTCGCAGCGATGACTGTCGCTGCATTCCGTGATGTGTTCGGTGTGCAGCACCCGGCTTTTCTATCCAGCGATCTCACCGGCAACGAGCAGACTCCGGATTTCGATCCGTCGGTCGTCGAGTCGACAGAACTTCCGACCCTCGACCCCACCGCGGCCTACATGCCCAACGACATCGACCATCTCAAGGAGTTGGTCACTCTCGCTTTGCTTCCCATGCTCGGCACTCTTCCCGAGCGAGACAGCGACGGCGACATACCCATTCGTGTCGGTTCGACTGTCATGTTCGTCGGTCCACTTTCCGAGTCCATGGACGTGCAGTTGTTCTCGCCGCTCGTTCAGGACATCAGCAACCGCACCCGTGCAGCCGAGGTCATCGCCGATCTCAACCGCAAGTGGTCGCGCATCAAGTTCGTCTTGATCGACGACCGTCTGTCGGTGTTCCTCGAGGTGGCGGGTTCGCCATTCGTTCCCAAGCAACTCACCGATACGTGCGCCGCCCTGACGTCGTTCCTGCGTACCGTGGACGACGAGTTCGCCGCACGCGTCGGCGGAGACCTCTTCTTCGCGAACAAGAGCGGTGACTCCTCCTCACTGCAGCCCGATCTGACGGCCGAGGACCTGCCTCCCGAACTCGAGACCCTGCTGCACCTCGATCTGGACGTGGCCGAGGATCTCGACGCGGTAGCCGATGTCTGTGGTCGTGATCGCGATCTGATTCTTCAGCTCCTCCACATCAGCAACGAATGGCAGATTCAGCTGCGTAGTCAGGCTGTGGACGCCCACAGTCGCGGAGACGCCGAAGAGGCTGCAGGATACGAGGATCAGGTCGGCGGGTGGGAACTCATGGTCGACCGTCTGCGCGGGGCTTTGCGACTGGTGGTCCTGCCCAATTCTCGAACCGAGACGCCGGCAAAGCCGCAACCTGAGCAGATGGGCCTGTTTGCCGATCCCTTGCAACAGAGTCTCTTCGACGATCCGTCCTGACACGACGGATCGCCTTCCCTCTATTCGAAGTGGGATTTGAAGATCTGTCCGTGGACGCCCACGGTTCGATCGACTACCTGTGAGACCGTGAAATCGGCTGCGGCAGAAAGATAGGCGTAGGCCGTCGCTCGATCCATACCGCGATCGTGCTCGAGGAAGTCGAGTGCGTTGACCACCGCGCGCCGCATGGCGCCGTTGAGGTCACTGTTCTGCCCACCGACCGAACCGTTGGGGTCGGACAGGCCGATCGGAATCCAGGCCTCCTCGGTCTCGGCGAACGGGTATCCGAAAGCCACCGATGGAGCGTCACCGGAATCCTTCTTGCACACGCTGAGTCGGAACGTGCCGCGCAGCGATCCTTCCATCGCCGTCAGCGCCGCCTCACCGTCACCCATGGCCATGTGGGGGTCACCGACGTAGAAGAGGGCGCCTTCAGCGAATACCGGCAAATAGAAGGTTGATCCGACACCGAGATGCCTGATGTCGATGTTTCCGCCGCCCAGGGTCGGAGGAATGGAGTTCGACGACGGGGATGTCGGGTCTGCATCCGCAGAATAGGCAACTCCCATCATTCCCATGAAGGGCCGCAGGGGAAACCGCACCTTCGACTGTCCGAAAGGCATCACGCCCTTGCCGTCTTCGATCGCCGTGAAAGTGGAAACACCGCCGTACTTCAACGGGTCCTTTGTTGCGCGCCCGTCTGTGGCGACCGGCGGCATGACTTCGTCCAGAGTGATTCCCGCTGGAGCGGTTCCGTCTGCTGTGACGGCGAGAGCGCCCTTGCCGTGTCTGCTCGACACAACGCCGTACGGCACGCGGGGAATGGCTTCGAGAGTCTCGATCTTGAGTACGTCTCCAGGCTGGGCGCCTTCGACGAAGACCGGGCCGGTGACGACGTGCGGTCCGTCCTTGTCGAAGTTTCGTTCGGTTCGGTTGTATTCGGCCGCAACCGCAATCGCATCCTCGAGCACGTCCTTCTCGGAAACGCCTTTGCTACCGAAGTATTCGAGAGGATTGCGCCCTTGATCCTCGAGAATTCCCTCGTGCGAGAGGGCGTCGATCGTGACGGTCTGGCCCGACTTCATCCGCATCACCTCGCGGGTGTGGATGTTGGGCACATAACCCCACATGACGTCCGACGGATCCGAACTCAGATAGTGATCGCCACTGACGTTTCCGCTGCCCGGTTGCAGAATCGGAATGCCATCGGCGAACGGTAGTGCAGAGGAGGACGATCCAGCCGGTGACGCGTTCGAGTGCGCGCATCCCGAAGCCACACCGGCAACTCCTACGCCCGCACCGAGGGCAGCGACTGCCCTCATGAATCCGCGTCGGCCAAGACCTTTCGTCAGGTCTTCGGCTGCGTTGCGGGCAAGAGTGTATTCCATCGAGATTCCTCCGGAGTGCGTGACGATGTGCGACTGCGAAGAAAGCTAGACCCGATTTGTTACTCGTTCATTACCATTTCATGGCAGGAAAATACCGTTGACTGAGAATGAATTCAGCGACGGCGAAGCCGCCACAGCGACGTCGTTTCACGTGCCCGGGCGGCGTGAAGCGCATCGGTTCGGTCACTGACCTTTGCGTGCGTCGGTTTGACGTCCATGCGGTCGACAACAGTGAGCCCACCGGCCGCAATCAGATCGTGTAGTTCGGATCGCGTTCGGAGACCGAGGTGTTCGGCAATGTCCGAGAGGATCAGCCACGCTTCTCCCCCGTCGTCCAGATGCGCTGCGACACCAGTCAGGAAGCCCTTCAGCATCGCTCCAGCGGGGTCATAGACAGCGTATTCGATGGGCGAGGTGGCCTTGGCCGGAATCCAGGGAGGATTGCACACCACCAACGGAGCGGTGCCTTCGGGAAAGAGATCGGCTTCCACCACGGTCACCTGATCGCCGTAGCCAAGCCGCGAGAGGTTGGTGCGCGCGCATTGCAATGCCCGGGGGTCCTGGTCGGTGGCCGTCACTGTCTGAACTCCACGCCGCGCCAGGACGGCAGCAAGAACGCCGGTACCTGTTCCGATATCGAAAGCAGATTCCGTCGACGGTAGCGGAGCAGACGCGACAAGATCGACATACTCCCCGCGGACGGGTGAGAACACTCCGAAGGCGGGATGCACTCGTGCGTCGAGAGCCTCGATGAAAACACCTTTGCGGTGCCACTCGTGAGCGCCGATCGCGCCGAGGATGTCACGCAACGAGCGAACCGAAGGCTCACCGGTAATCCCGAAAGCTTCGGTCAACGCGACTTGCGCGTCCGGGGCTCGCCGGAGTGGAATCGACAGATCTGCATCCAAGGGAATGAGCAGCATGCCGAGGATCTGCGCGCGGCGTCCTTGGGTCTGCCGGTGGAGATGGAAGGCTTTGGCTGGGTCGTCGGACGCTCGGCGCGGCTTGCGGTCGATGCGCGACGCGACGGCCTTCGACAGTTGGCGAGCGTTCTGAAAATCTCCGCGCCACAACAACGCCGTGCCTTCGCATGCCAAGCGATAGGCGTCGTCGGCCTTCATCGTGTCGTCGGCGACGACGATGCGCTTGGGCGCCGGGGCGTTGCTCGTCGAACCCCAACGGGCCGATCGCTCGGCGTCGTTCTCGGTCCACACAGCGAATTGTTCAGTCATGTAAGCCCTTCCGGCGTCCGACGCATAGCGGCCGGTCTACCGGCTGATGTGGTCCAGATCTGCAAAATCTGCTCGTCTGGTGTCCACACTAGTCGGGACCGGCCGCGCTACATGACTGCGAGAGGGATGTCAGCCCTTGGCGACGCGAGCTGCCTCGGCGATCCGAGCCTCGGCGACCGCGTCAGCAGCCTCGCCGGCGAGGATTCCGTCCTTCTTCGACTTCGCGAAGATCTCGGTGACCGTGTCGAAGATCTTCTCGACCTTGAGCTTGACCTCTTCGGCCGAGTTGCCCTTCAGCTCGCCGGCGACCTGGATGAGGCCGCCGCCGTTCGCCACGTAGTCAGGGGTCCAGGTGATGCCGCGGTCGCGGAGGATGTTCTCGACCTCGGGGACGGTGAGCTGGTTGTTGGCAGCGCCGCAGACAACCTCGGCCTTGATCGAGCGTGCGGTCGTGTCTGTGAGGGTTGCGCCCATCGCGCAGGGTGCGTAAACGTCGAGATCGGCGTCGATGATGCTGTCGACGATGCTCACCTGCGGGAAGTCAGCCTTGACACGGTCGAGCGCTGCGGCGTTGACGTCGGTCGCGAGAACGGTTGCGCCGTCTGCGAGGAGGAGCTTGATCAGCTCGTAGCCGACCTTGCCTGTGCCTTCGACACCAACAGTCTTGCCTGCGAGCGACGGAGTGCCCCAATGCGACTGTGCCGCGGCGCGCATCGACTGGAATACGCCGAGGGCCGTCATCGGAGCGCTGTCGCCGGAACCGCCGACCGTGGCGTTGCGGCCGACGACGTAGTCGGTGTTACGACCGATGATGTCGAGATCGTTGGAGTTGGTTCCGACGTCACCAGCGGTGATGTAGCGGCCACCGAGGGCCTGGACGAATTTTGCGTAGGCGCCGAGCAATTCGTCGGTCTTGGCCGTTGCGGGGTCGCCGATGATGACAGCCTTGCCGCCGCCGAGGTCGACGCCGGCAACCGCAGCCTTGTAGGTCATGCCGCGCGAGAGGCGCAAAACGTCTGTGACTGCGGCAGATTCGTCGGAGTACGGGTAGAAGCGCGTTCCGCCGAGCGCGGGACCGAGCGTCGTGGAGTGGATGGCGACGATGGCCTTGAGGCCGCTCGCGGGATCCTGGAAGAAGCTCACCTGCTCGTGGGGGTAATCGCGCAGGTAGTCGGCGCGATCAAACACGCCCGCAGTGTCGTCATGGGAAACAACGGAGTTCACGGGCTCGGCGGTGAGAGTCATTGTGGGATAGACCTTTCCGAAGGATAAACGGGGCGCAGTCGAAATATTGGGACGAATTGGCCGTTGGGTACTATTAGGGACAAATAACCCAAAGAGAATCCCGCTGAGCAATTCGTGGAACCAATGCTCTGCCTGAGTTACGATTTGGTCAATGCAAATCTCTTGAACTAGTCAATTCGATCATCCAGTGACTCATATCACTGAGGAGAGGTTCACAAAGTGCTCAGCATCGACAAGCTCGACGTCCAGTTGCTCGGTCTGCTCAGCAAGGACTCGAGGATGAGTGTGGCCGAGTTGGCCAACTCGTTGGGCGTCGCCCGCAACACCGTCCAGTCGCGAATGAAGCGCATGGAATCCAACGGACTTCTCACCGGGTTTCGGCCGAATCTCAATCTCCCCGAGGTCGGTATCCCGATTCAGGCATTTGTCGGTCTGGAACTCGAGCAGGGCAAGATCAGCGCAGTCGCTCGGAGTCTGACCGAGTTGCCCGAGGTGATCGAAATTCACGCCACGACCGGTCGCGAGGATTTGCTCGTTCGCGTCGCCACCTCGACGCACGCGGCCCTGCAGAAGTTGGCCGAGCAGATCGTGTCACTTCCAGGCGTCACGCATTCGACCACGACCATCGCTCTGACCAATCCCCTTCCGTATCGAATTCAGCCTCTCCTCGAGCACCTCACCAATGACGCCGGCTGGGGTCGTTCGACCGCCTTCCCCCGTCAGCAGGACTAGGACGGGTGGTCGCGTCGATGCTTCCCAGTGCGCTAGTTTCATGGTTATGAGTGAGATCCAGGGACAGCGCATCGCGTTCATTCAGGCGACGTGGCATCGCAACATCGTCGACCGTGCACGCGACGGATTCACCGACGCGATAGTCGAGCTCGGCTACCCCAAGGACACGGTTGATTTCTTCGAGGTACCGGGAGCTTTCGAGATCCCCCTGCACGCCCGGCGGTTGGCCAAGACCGGCCGCTACCAGGCGATCGTTGCCGCAGGTCTGGTCGTCGACGGCGGTATCTACCGGCATGACTTCGTGGCAACGGCTGTCATCGACGGTCTGATGCGCGTGCAGCTCGACACCGACGTTCCGGTTTTCTCGGTGGTCTTGACGCCGCATCACTTCCACGAGCACGCCGAGCACGTCGACTACTTCAGCACGCATTTCGTGAAGAAGGGCGCCGAGGCTGCGCGCGCGGTCGACGCCACCGTCAAGTCGTTGAAGGCCCTGCCCACCAACTAGTCGTTACCCAAGTCTCGCTGAGTCGAATGCCATCGGCTCAGCGAGATTTTTTGTGTCTATCGAGGGGTCTCGACGCTTGCCAGTGCGGAGGCATTCGAGTCGTCGACTTCGCCGTAGCGGTCGACGCATTGCTGGAAGAAGTCCCGCATCTCGGTGACCACTTGGATGTGGCTGTTCAATGACTTCTCCAACGAATCTTCACCATCCTTAGCTTTCTTGGAGAACTTCTCGGCCAGGTTGATTCCAGATTGGAGCGTTCCCATTCCAGAAACATTCGCAATCACGAACAGATTTCTGCGCATCTGATCGAGTTCGCCAAGAAACCCTTCGCATGCCGCAACCACATCACGTGCGATGTCTGGCTCAACTTCCAGTCGCGAGTCGTCAGACCCATTGCTTCGATCAGACCCACTCACCGAGACCTCATTTCGGTAGCGTCGGTTCAAGATTGACCGACAGACGCTGCACAACAACACAACTGGACTCTTGCCGAGCCTCAGACAGCTTTCGTTCTACGTTGAACCAGATTGAGCCGTGTTCGACCGAGAAAGCAAGGTAGCAACCATTGTTGTCCTCGTCGTCGACGCGCTGATACTCGATACCACGCCGCCCACCGACAGTGAGTTCCTCGAACCCTCGGAAATCAGGATTCCGTCGAACATCGTCGACGGTGTACGACGATGAATACACGGTCAAGAAATACCAGGACCCGCTCCACCCACAGATCTTCCATCCTGGCTGCTCCACGCCCGCCGCACCAGCTTCCTCGGTAGCCGGATCAAGCCCCACTTCCTCCAGAACCGAGTCCGGAATGTCCTTGCACGGATCGAACAAACCCTTTTGGCCGGATGCAGGCTCAGCCGCCCCCCCCACGACTGAGCTGCATCCTGCCGCAGCCCACACCAACACCCCAGCCATGAGCAGTCGCCCAACCCCCACCGACCCCCGCATGGCACCCCCTGTTGATGTGGACCCACTGTATTGGATGCACCGGAGGCTCGATCGGTTCCCGCAATCTTGAAATTCCCAGGTCACGATTCCTGGTTCACTCAGAGCGCATCTCCAGCGATTGACGCTCAGCTCAGCAGTCGCATACTGGAGAGGTTGACTACGACTTCGGGAAGGCACCGAGTGAGCGCACCGAAAGCCCCGGCCAAACCAGCAATCCTCAGCGTCGACGACGATCCTGGTGTTTCGCGTGCCGTCGTTCGAGACCTTCGCAAACGGTACGGAGAGAAGTACCGAATCATTCGTGCGGAGTCCGGCGACCAGGCTCTCGATACCTTGCGTGAAATGAAACTTCGCGGCGATGCAGTCGCTGTGATCGTCGCCGATTACCGCATGCCCGGTTTGAGTGGAATCGAGTTCCTCGAACAGGCAATGGACCTGTATCCCGTAGCTCGTCGCGTTCTCCTCACCGCGTACGCCGACACCGATGCTGCGATCGACGCCATCAACGTCGTCGACCTCGACCACTACCTCCTCAAGCCTTGGGATCCGCCGGAAGAGAAGCTGTACCCCGTCATCGATGCGCTGCTCGATGCCTGGGCAAGTTCGAGTCATCACCCCGCCGAGGAAACAAAGGTGATCGGCCATCGTTGGTCCGAGCGATCCTCCGACGTTCGAGAGTTCTTGGCACGCAACCAACTTGCCTATCGCTGGTACATGTCGGACGAGCCGGAAGGCCAACGACTGCTCTCGGCTGCCGGTACCGACGAACTGCGGCTTCCCGTCGTCATCGCACCCAATGGAGATGTACTCGTCGAGCCCACCGACGCCGAACTCGCCGACAAGCTCGGGTTGAGTACTACTCTCTCCGAAGACTTTTACGATCTCGTTGTCATCGGCGGCGGCCCTGCGGGTCTGGGAGCTGCCCTGTACGGCGCTTCGGAGGGACTTCGGACGGTCCTCATCGAACGGCGAGCGACCGGCGGTCAGGCCGGCCAGAGTTCACGAATCGAGAACTACCTCGGCTTCCCCGACGGAGTTTCCGGCGCACAGTTGGCCGATCGCGCAAGACGCCAGGCAACCAAGTTCGGCGCCGAGGTCATCACCGCGCGAGACGTCACCGGTTTGGAAATCAACGGCTCGGCCCGCACCGTGCGTTTCGACGACGGTTCGTCGGTCGACGCCCATTCGGTCATCTTGGCGACCGGTGTTTCCTATCGCCAACTGTCGGCGCCGGGGCTCGATACATACACCGGCCGAGGGGTCTACTACGGGTCAGCCGTCACCGAAGCCGCTCGGTGCAGCGAACAAGATGTGTACATAGTCGGCGGCGCCAATTCGGCAGGCCAAGCTGCGGTCTATCTCTCCCGCGGAGCTAGGTCCGTCACCATTCTCATTCGCGGCAACTCGCTCGAAGCCTCGATGTCCTACTACCTGATTCAGCAGATCGAAAAGAATCCGAAGATCACCGTGCGCACGTGCACGGAGGTAGTCGGCGCTGAGGGTGACGATCACCTCGAACGAATCACACTGCGTAACAGAGCCACCGGAGAAGAAGACACCGTCGATGCTCAGTGGTTGTTCATCTTCATCGGAGCCGCTCCCCTGACCGACTGGCTCGGAGACGTGGTGGTCCGCGACGGAAATGGCTTCGTTCTTGCCGGCCCGGACCTTCCGTCCGAAGGCGTCACACCGGACGGGTGGCCGCTCGACCGCGCACCACATCATCTCGAAACCAGTGTCCCCGGAGTGTTTGTCGCCGGGGACGTACACGCCGAATCGGCCAAGCGCGTCGCGTCGGCCGTCGGAGAGGGCGCGATGGCCGTGATGTTCGTCCACCGCTATCTTGCTCAACAATAGGGAGATTCGATGTCCATTCCTGAATGCAGCCCAGACTTGCTCCGCACCCTGTTCCTGTTCGAGAAGCTCACCGACGATCAGCTCGAATCACTCTGCCAGGCAGGCCATATCACCGAGATCGATCGAGGTCAGGTCTACCTCGAAGGTGAGCCTGCCACCTGCTTCTACGTCCTCATCGAGGGCGAGGTGGTGCTGTCCAAGCTGTCGGGCGGCGAAGACATCGAGATCAACAGGACCACCCAGCGCGGCGTCTACTCGGGAGGCTGGACGGCGTATCTCGGCGATCGTGTACCGCAGGTCTACGCGGGGTCGATGCGAGTGACGACTCCTTCGACGTTTTTCGTCCTGGACGCCGACAAATTCGGCAACGCGATGCGCGAGTGGTTTCCGATGGCGGTTCATCTGCTCGAAGGTGTTTTCTTCGGCAAGAAGAACACTCAGCAGATCATCGATCAGCGAGAGCGACTCCTTGCACTCGGATCACTGTCGGCCGGATTGACTCACGAGCTCAATAACCCTGCAGCCGCGGCGGTTCGAGCGACAGCCTCTTTGCGCGAGCGTGTCGCAGGTATGCGTCACAAACTGGGAATGGTTGCATCGGGCACCTACGACCGCGATGCCCTCGTCACTCTCATGCGACTTCAAGAGGAAGTTGCAGAGGTTGTCGCCAAGGCGCCGACGCTCACTCCCCTCGAAGCCTCCGATCGGGAGGATTCGTTGGGTGAATGGTTCGAGGATCATTCGATTCGAGAAGGTTGGGACCTGGCTCCGACCTTCGTGCAGGCTGGACTCGACACCGCTTGGCTCGAGAACGTTGCTGCAGCCGTTGACGAGTCCGTACTCGAAGGCGCAATTCGCTGGCTGAATTACACCATCGAATCCGAACTCCTGATGAACGAGATCGCCGACTCCACAACGAGGATCTCGACGCTCGTCGGTGCGGCCAAACAGTATTCACAGATGGATCGCGCTCCCTTCCAGACCATCGATGTCCACGAATTGCTCGACAGCACGTTGATCATGTTGGGGCAAAAGATCGGAAGCGGAATCGAAGTCGTCAAGGAGTACGACCTTGCGTTGCCTCCGATCGACGCCTACGCCGCCGAACTCAATCAGGTGTGGACCAACCTGATCGACAATGCGGTGTCTGCCATGGACGGATCGGGAACACTCACCGTTCGGACAAGCCGCGATGGCGACCGCGTGTGCATCGAGATCTGCGACACCGGCGCCGGGATTCCCGATGACGTCATCGACAGGATCTTCGAACCCTTCTTCACGACTAAGCCTGTTGGTGAGGGAACCGGTCTCGGCCTTGATATTTCGTGGCGAATTGTGGTCGGCAAGCATCGTGGTGAGCTTCGGGTCACGTCGGAGCCCGGTAACACCCGGTTCAGAGTTTTGCTGCCCATCGCGGGCCCACCGCGGGATACGCGCGACGACTAGCCACCTTGCACGGCCGGTAGGCAAAGCGCACGATGAAATGACCGACTTCAGTCAGCGAGAGGGTGGACCATGACCGACGGACTTCCAGCGGGGATCGATCCGAGTGTGCCGCCCAGTGGCGCGGGATGCGTTGAATGCGATGCGAGCGGCGGTTGGTGGGTGCACCTGCGTCGATGCGCGCAATGCGGTCACGTGGGGTGTTGCGACTCCTCACCGTCACAGCACGCGAGCAAGCATGCGGCCTCGACAAAGCATCCGTTCATGCAGAGCTACGAACCCGGTGAGGATTGGTTCTGGAGCTTCGAAACCAACGAGGCGTACGACGGACCTGAATTGGCGGCGCCCACTTCACATCCCGTAGATCAGCCGACGCCGGGACCTAAGGGTCGTGTCCCAGCCGATTGGCAGCAACACATCCACTGACTCAGTTCGGTTGGTCGATCGACCTCAAAGTCGAGACGTTCGACGACTCCTGATCCAATGCGTTGTCGATGCAGGCTTGAAACTGAGCCTGCATTGCCTCCACGACCGCGATATGACTCGCCAACACATCGACGAGCGCATCCGGGCCGCCAACCGCCTTTTCCTCGAACTTAACCTGCAGTGCCCGGGCGGATCCGAGAGTGCCGAAGCCTCCCACTTGCCCGAGATAGTTCGCATCGTCCGACAGTGACCTGAACAGCGAAATTAGATCATCACACGCCTTCGCCAGATCCTCTGCGACCCTCTTCTCCAGATACAAACCGGACATCACATACTCCAATTCACTACGAGTCGAATCTCTTCCGAGCGTTATTCGGGAAGCAGCGGTAACACGGTCAGACCTACCCGCTCAACCAGTTCACACGAAGTTTCGGGGCGCTGGTCACCGACTTTCGCACCCACTCGAATCATCGCCGTGGACTGAGCAGTCGCGAAGGCGATATTGCACGCGGTGTCCGCCTTGTCATTGTGTTCCTGGAACATCAGGACCTCTCGGCCGGCAAGTTGAATTCGATGTAGATCGCGCATCACCGGATTTGCTTCGACGTCCGCAAGCGAGTGTGTTGTGGAAGTCAGACGGAGGAAGAACCAAGATCCTTCCCACTTGCATATATTGAACCCATCGATATGGGTGTTGACTATGTCAACCTCTTTTGTTGCCGGGTCAACTCCGACTCTCTCCAATTCCTCATTGCTGAGAACCTCACACGGATCAAACATCCCAATCACATCGACAGGGAAAGCCTCGCCCTCGACCGTCGAGGAACAACCCCCAACCAACAGCGCGGCCGCGACCAAGACCACTGCCCCCCTCACTTCCACAGCACTCCCCTCATTCGCGGCCCGCTCACAGTATTGGACGCTCCCCAGGACCGATCGGTTCCACCCCATTGCATTCCGTTGCAACCCTTCACCCACGCCAACAATCGGCCTAACGTCGATCTACCAGGGGATTCACAACGAAGTGAGGTGCGGATCAATGAAGGCAGCACGGTTCCACGGGCAGAAAGACATCCGGATCGAAGAGATTCCTGAGCCCGAATTGCGGCCAGGAACAGTCAAGCTGAAGGTCGCATGGTGCGGAATCTGCGGCACCGATCTCCACGAGTACCTCGAGGGACCGATCTTCATCTCCGCACCCGGACACCCGCATCCACTCTCACACGAGAATGCGCCGGT
Source organism: Rhodococcus sp. C-2 (assembly GCF_027854095.1). NCBI lineage: Bacteria > Bacillati > Actinomycetota > Actinomycetes > Mycobacteriales > Nocardiaceae > Rhodococcus > Rhodococcus sp. C-2. The sequence goes on from NZ_JAQGFI010000019.1 coordinate 44,581, forward strand.
CACGATGGGCCACGAGTTCTCCGGCACCGTCGAAGAGGTCGGCGAAGGTGTCACGGACGTCGAGGTCGGCGAAAATGTTGTCGTCGAGCCGTACTTCGTCTGCAACGAGTGCGCCCCGTGCAAGGCGGGCAACTACCACCTGTGTACGAAGATGGGGTTCATCGGCTTGGCCGGCGGTGGTGGCGGGCTCAGTGAGAAGGTCGTCGTCGACCGTCGCTGGATCCACAAGATCGGCAACATCCCGCTCGATGAGGCAGCGCTCATCGAACCGTTGAGCGTCGCCCATCACGCAGTCGTACGCAGTGGTGCCGAAAGCGGCAACGTCGCCATCGTGGGCGGAGCCGGACCAATCGGACTCCTCGTTGCGGCAGTCCTCAAGGGTCTGGGTGTCACGACGATCGTCACTGAACTCAGCGAGGCCCGCAAGGCCAAGGCCCTCTCCAGTGGCGTAGCCGACTACGTCATCGATCCCACCACCGAAGACGTCAAAGCGCGCGTCCTCGAACTCAGCGGAGGCATCGGCGCAGACATCGGCTTCGAATGCGCAGGCGTCAACGCGGTCCTCGACACCATGCTCGACACGGTCAGGCCTGCTGGAGTTGTTGTCAACGTGTCGATTTGGGGCAAACCCGCGACCATCGACATGCAGAAGCTGGTCCTCAAGGAGATCGACCTACGCGGAACCATCGCGTACGTACGCGACCATGAAGCGGTCATCAAGATGGTCCAGGACGGTGTCGTCGATCTGGCGCCATTCATCACCGGTCGTATTCAGCTCGAAGAATTGATCTCCGAAGGATTCACCACTCTGATCGAGCACAACGACACTGCAGTCAAGATTCTCGTCAGGTCGTGACCGGACGGGGCACCTCCGGGCCCACCGCAGTCAGGGACCCAGGTGCCCGCCCTTTGCCCCATCCGATCTTCTCTCGGTAGCGGCCGATGTGATCGTCCTCGATCACATCGGCCGTTTCCAACGGCGTGGATTGCGGATGCACATACAGCGCATCCGTCGGGCAATATGCCTCACACATGAAGCAGGTCTGGCAATCCGATTGGCGCGCAATCACCGGGACGCCCGACGGCGTCCGATCGAAAACATCTGTAGGACAAACGTCTACGCACTTGTCGCAGCCGATGCAGTCAGGCGCGGACACCAGCTCGATCATGACGCCACCAGTGCAGACCCGACAGATTCAGAAGTCCGGGTCCACACCGAATCCAAACCGCCGGTGAGGACGTGATGGTGCTGCGTCACATCGAGTTCGGGATAATCGTCTCGCTTGCTCATTCCCCGAGTCTCGGTCCGCGCCAACGTCGAGTGGTACATCCAGCGACCGACGGCCGTGATCGCGGCAGCCTGCCGCGCCGCCATCCGACCTGCTGGATCCGCGCCCAGATCCGACCTCACTGCACCCCACAGCGATTCGAGCTCACCGAGCGCTGCGGATACTCGATCACCGCTGCGGAGGTAGTTCTTGTCGAAGGGAATCAGCTGCGCCTGAGCAGCTTTCACCACATCGTCGGCAGCAAACCCGGTTCGTACCGGATTACGCAATCCGACGGTTCCGGCTCCGCGTAGACCACTGGTAGCCCCGCGTCCGACCGACAGCGCATAGCGCGCAGCACCGATTCCCGCCCATGAACCAGAGGACATCGCCCACGCGGCGTTGTGACTTCCCCCGCCGGTAAACCCTCCGCAGATTCGCTCTCGGGTCGCTGCGTCCCCGGCGGCAAACAGACCTGGAACGGATGACGCGCAATCGTCGTCGACGACGTTGATTCCCCCAGTGCCGCGCACCGTGCCTTCAGCGAGCATGCCGACCTCGAATTTGTCGGTGAAGGGATCGATTCCGCGGCGATCGAATTGTAGGAAGAAGTTGGGTTGCCCCAGCCTCATTCGACGCTGCACCTCGGCGTCGGCCCGATCGATCTGCGCGAACACGGGCTCGTTCCGCAACGTGCTGGCGATGACGGACCTCCCCTTCGCCGAACCGGCCCCTTCGAGCACTCTTCCGTCTGCGTGGAAGAACGTCGCGTACGCGTAGTAAGCCGTCTTGGTGATCGTCGATCCGGCCGCTGCGATTCCGTACGCGTTGGAGAACTCCATCCCAGAGAACTCCGCTCCGACTTCGGCTGCCATCAATGCACCGTCACCGGTATCGACGTTGGTACCCAACGCACCGGACAGAAACGCACAACCTCCGCTGGCGACCACTACCGCGCCTGCCGAGACTCGGTAATCCTGTTGCTCGTGGCGTTGGTAGCCCGCCGCTCCGCGAACTCGCCCGGCGTCGTCCACCAACAACTCCAGCGCCGGCGAATGATCGAGGATCCGCACACCGGTTCGACGAATCCAGGTGCGCATCCGTCGCATGTACTCAGGCCCCTGCAAGCCGGTGCGGATCTGCTTGCCCGTGCTGGAGTCGACGGGGAACGGATATCTGCCCTCCACCGCGAGGAGATCCATGTTGGAGTAGGTCTGCTCGAGGACGCGGTCCATCCAATGGTGGTCGGCAAGATATCCGCCGAGCGCCTCACGACCGGCCTTTGCCCGCTCACGGGCAGTCGTATCCGGTTCGACGTACCAAACACCCGTTCCGGAGGGGGCCGTTGCGCCGCTCGTTCCGCAGTAGCCCTTGTCGACCAGGACGACGTCTGCACCGGCCTTGGCCGCGCGCAACGCTGCCCATGCGCCGGCGGGGCCACCACCGATCACCAATACATCGGTGGAGAGTTCGAGGACGTCCGTCACTGGCCAGCTCCTGTCAGAGGTCTACGCAACACTTCTGTTGCCGCAATATTCCTCGAACGAACTACCCAGCGCCACAGTCAGAATCACTGTGAACTCAACCGGTCACCATCGCATCAACAGATGTGCTACGACGCTTCCCGCTCCTCACCGGTGCACAACGCGGAATACTTGGCGAAGGCTTCCTGCAAGGTCAGCGATTTGCGTCGCTCGGTGATGTCGCGGGGCTTTCCCTGCGCGACACATCGACGCGCATGTTCGATCACAGCTTCACGTATGACGCTGGAAATGTCCGCGCCCGTGAGCTCTTGGAGGGTCTCTAGGGCCCTCAGTTCCTCTACGTCGAATCTCACCGTTACCGATCGTCTAGCCACGCTCAGGATGTTACTTGCGGGTACACCAAATTTGGTGAGTTACATATGCGTCGAGTCGAATATCTTTGGGCGCCAAAACCTTCGAATTCCGATCTACGTGGGTAAATAGTTTTCCACTCACGGCACTCATGTAATGCAACGCACACGGCCCTAGCCAGCGTGCCGACGGACACTGTCGCTGTCTATGCTTGCGAAACACTGCCTTCGATCGGAGATATACCGCGTGAGCATCGACCACATCGTTTCCGCAGTCGACGGCGATGCTGCCGAGCGAATCAAAACGGCCCTGGCCGAGAGAGCCGCAACCTCGACGGACACGACCACGCTGGTGTTCGACGGCGTGAGCATCGAGATTCCGCCATCGGTCGGCGACGCCGTCGTGCAGCTCCTGACCTACCTCGCTGCCGGCGACAGCGTCGCCCTCGGGCCCGTCGCAGAACTCCTCACCACCTCGCAGGCAGCAGAGATCCTCGGCGTTTCGGACACGTATGTACGTAAGCTCGCCGACGCCGGGAAACTCCCGATCGAACTACGCGGCACCCACCGCAGGTTCCGCCTCGATGACGTGATGGCTTACCGCGAGCAGTTCCCCAAACGCGCCTAGCTCTTCGCGTACATTCCTTCGATCTCTTTCGAGAACCGATCGACGACGACATTGCGCTTGATCTTGAGCGTCGCTGTCATCTCACCGTCTTCCTCGGTCAGATCGCGATCGAGAATGACGAACTTCTTGATCGACTCTGCATGTGAGACAGCGGCATTGGCGTCGTCGACGGCCTTCTGCAGCTCCGCTCGAAGGTCCCTGTCGTCACGTAGTTCGGCGACGGTGGCACCAGAAGGCTTGCCGTTCTCCACCTTCCACTTCTCGAACACCTCGGGGTCGACGGTCAGCAACGCCGTGATGTAGGTCTTCCCGTCGCCGACGACGACTGCCTGCGAGACGATGGAATGCGAACGGATACGGTCTTCCATCGGACCGGGCGAGACGTTCTTGCCACCCGCCGTCACCAGAAGATCCTTCTTGCGACCGGTGATGGAAAGGTAACCGTCGCTGTCGAGTTCACCGAGATCCCCGGTGCGCATCCAGCCGTTGACGAACGTCTCTTCGGTGGCCTTGTCGTTCTTCCAGTAGCCCTTGAAGACAACCCCGCCGTTGAGTTCGATCTCGCCGTCCTCGGCGATGCGAACCCCGTTGCCGCCCATGGGCTGTCCGACGGTTCCGATCCTCTGAGCACCTGGGACGTTGACGCAGTGCGCCGCAGTAGTTTCGGTGAGACCGTAGCCCTCGTAGATCGGAACTCCGAGCCCACGGAAGAAGTGCCCCAGTTCAGGAGTGAGCGCGCCGCCGCCGGAGATCGCGAACCAGCATTCGCCGCCGAGAGCCTCACGAAGCTTCGAGTACACGAGCTTGTCCGCCACTGCGTGCTTCGCCTTCAAGATCAGCGAGGGACCGCCCTTGTCGAGGGCTTGGCTGTACTCCTTGGCAGTGGCTTCTGCGAAGGCGAAGATCGCGCCGGGAATCTTTCCACCGGACTCCGCCTTGCGTGCTGCGCCGTCACGAACTTTTTCGAATACACGCGGAACACCGAGGATGGTGTTGGGCTTGTACCGCTCGAATTGAGTTGTAATGGTGGCAAAGTCGGACCAGTGTGCCTGCGAAGCACCAGCTTCGAACGTCGCGAGGGACACCGCGCGAGCCAGTACGTGAGCGAGCGGCAGGAAGGTCAGGACTCGGTTTCCCGGAACCGCCACCTCGCCGATCGATGCAGTGAGAATCCCGCGCACCTCGGACAGGAAGTTGCGGTGCGTGAGGATGCATCCCTTGGGACGGCCTGTCGTGCCGGAGGTGTAGACGAGTGACGCAAGATCGTCGGCCTTGATGCCCGCGAGCCGCTTCTTCAGCTCGGTGTCGTCAACGTCGGCACCCTGTGCGGTCAACTTCTCCACAGCGCCGTCGTCGATCTGCATGACGGCTTTGAGTGTGCTTGGCGCGTCCTGAAACAGCTGCTCGTGCGCGCCGGTTTCGACGATCGCGATGACGGCCTCGGAGTCTTCGAGGATCCAGCTGACCTGCCCCTGAGACGACGAGTCGTAGATCGGAACGGTAGCCGCGCCGGCGGCCCAGATGGCGAAGTCGAACAGCGTCCACTCGTATCGGGTCGCAGAGAGGAGTGCGACGCGGTCGCCTGCCTGCACGCCAGCGGCGATGAGCCCGTTTGCGACGCCGGTGACCTGCTCGGCGAACTCTTTAGCCGTTACATCTACCCAACCCTCGCCCTTGGGTCGGGAGAACACCGTCAGATCTGGCGTGCGCTCGGCGTGAGTGAAGACGGTGTGCACCACAGACTCATTGTCGGAGATGGTGAACTGGGCTTTGGCGCTGTACTCACTCACAGGGTGTCATCTCCGTTGGTCTGCGATTCGATGCTGATTCTGAAGCGGTGGAGTGCGCGGGCGAAGTCTGCGACCTCGGACTCGGTCCAATCGTGCAGCCTGCCGGCGACTTGGTCGAGCCGACGCGCGTCGGCGGCGTCGAGGTATTTGCGGCCAGCCTCCGTGAGGTGCAGCGGATTGCCCTGACGAACGGATCCCGGATCGGCATATACCCAGCCTGCCTCGATGCACCCGCGCACTTGGCGCGAGATGGTCGAGCGGTTGACGCCGAAGACTTCGGAGATCTCCGTGGCCTTGCAGCCGTCGTTGCGGCCGATGAAGGAGAGGAACGAATGCTGGGCGATCGACGGGTGGTCATCGGAATGCCGATCCCCCGTCATCAACTGCCGCGTCAGGTGCACCAGCTCGTCATGAACGGCTGGTGGACCGGTGAGCGCCATTGCTCCGTCGTGTTGCACTGGGCAACTATAACGCTGCCCCTAGTCCCGATTGCAATATGACCGCCGCCACCGACAAGAAGTCCGTCGGTGGCGGCGTGAAAAGTTAGACCAGATCCTCACCGTTGCGGCGAGCAGTTGCCCAATCCTTGAAGAATCCCTTGCTGATGACTCCCAGCACGACCAAGACCAACGCCGGCCAGATCAGAACATAAATGGTCAGTAGAGCTGTACTCATTCGTATTCCTTCCACTTGTCTCGACGGTTACTTTCCGGACGCTCCCACGGCAGGAAGCTCGTCATCGTCGAAGTCTCCCGTCCGCTGCTTGATCAGTTCGAAATCGAACGTCTCACGCTGATTGACGGACATCGCAAAACACATGACGGTACTGACGGCATAGGCCACCAAAGATCCGCTGAGCGTTGGGTAGTCGTGCAGGAAGCCGATCGCGAACGGCGCGGACAGCACGATCGCCAGGCCACCGACGATCTGCGCAATCTTCAGACCGAAGAATCCAAATGTCATGAGCCCCAGCACCACTCCGATACCGACAACGGCAACGATGTCGGAGAAGATCCCGAACATCCCATCCATCGGCACCCAACTGAATCGGACGGGCAAGAAGGCAGCAAGAGCCACCAGCACCGACACAGTGAAGGCCTTGTTGGTGACCTTGCCCCAGTAGAAGCTCGCAATAACCGGGAACACCAAAGCGCCCCACAGCGCGCCGACGAACACCAACAGATCCAGAATGCTCAATTGCAGACTTGCCAAGGAGATAGCCGCCGCCGTGGCAACAATCATCGTTACTCGGCCGATAAGCAGCATCCGTCGAGGGTTCGCATTAGCCTTGCCTGCGACGGCTTGGCCGTAAACGTCGGTCATCACGATGGATGAGAGCGCAGCAAGGTCCGAGTCTGCCGTCGATGACAGCGCGCCGATGATCATGACAAAGAAGACGGCCAGCAAAATTCCGGGCAGGTACGACGCGGCCATCTGCGGAATCAGATTGTTGACGTCACCATCCATCGGCTCGATTCCGAGGTATAGAGCGAGAACACCCAGCATTCCGACACCAATGACCGTTGCGCCGTATCCGACGGTTGCGGTGATGAAGGTGGGCTTGATCAGGTCTTCGCGGACCGCGAACAGACGTTGGGCAATGGTCTGGTTGCCGATTGCGTAGGCAAGAACTGCTGCGATGTACGGCGCGCCCTGCTCGAAGAAGGCAACGCTCGAGAAGAAGTTGCCCTGCTCAGCAGTAAGGTTGCCTGCCCCGGATTCGAAGGCTGCCGGGAACCCTGCCGCAAAGAAGATGAACGGCACCAAAACCGCTACCGCACCGAGCATTCCGATCAGCTGAACGAAGTCGGTCAACACCGAAGCGCGGAAGCCCGACCACAACGTGTACAGCAAAACGCCCAGCGCAACGATGAACACACCCTGGATGAAGTTGAACGGCGAAAGCAACGCGATCAGCAGACCACCAGCGAGGAAGTTCGACATCAAACTGATGAGACTACCGACGATATTGGAACCCGCGAGCATCAGCTGACTCGAGCGTCCGTGCCGCGCGTACATGACCTCAGCCAGGGTGTGGGCTTTCGGCGCTACTTTGCGAATTCGCTGGCCGAACGGATAAATGAAGAGAATCATCAACGCGCCCCACAAACCGTAGTGAATGGGGCCGGAGATTCCGTAGGTGTAGCCAGAAGTGGCAGATGCGTACATCGACGACGCCCAAATCCAGGTGGCCGTCATGCTCGCGGCCGAAACACCAAATCCTAATTTGTTTCCGGCGGTCATAAAACCGTCGGCATTTTCCTGTTTCTTACCAATACGAAGAGAAATCAGAAATGTTCCACCATAAAAAGCAACAAGCAGTGAAACAATTACCAAGGTACTGAACTGGACCATGTCGGACCCCGTCACATGCCACATCCTTCGCACATAATCGGCAGAGCAAAGCACAAAACCCCTGTTCAGGATCTTTGCGCTTCGTTTCTGCACGCCCTAGGAGCGACCGCCATACCAACACCGGTCACATATTCAATTGACTAGCAACACGCACTTCGTCTTTTCGGAAACCCAACCTCCACAAAATAAATCTTCTGCGCAAGCTTTTGGCTCGACCACGCAATTCAACAACTGAGAATCGACCATAGCATGATGGCAATTTCGAACAAAAACTCCGATATTTTCCCACCCGAAAATATTCATGTTTCCGCCGCAGTAAAATCGTGCGCTTCCAGCGCATATAACAACTCCGCACCGATTGAAATCGATGCTCGATTCGATCGCATACCTACATCGACAGGACCATCCTGGCAAACCGTCGGCCCCACTCGGGATCGGCGGAAACATGCTGGTCCAGCGGATTGGAGACAATCGCCCCGATCATTCGCAAGTACACGAGAGTGTCTCGCACCATCCACGTCCAATCGTCATCCCCGAGTCGTGTTCCGTCTGTTGTCGACCAACCCAATGCCGTGAGGCCTTCGATCATCACTTCACTACGTTCGGACTCCGACAAGCCGGCAGCCAACGTAAGGAACAGAATTCGGCCGGCTTCCTGCGCCAACTCACCCTTTCCCAACGGCATGGCCGACACGATGTGACGCCACAGCTCGCCTTCATAGGCAAGCACTGACGCGCCGAGTCGAGTCAGAAGCAATGTGCCTCGGAGTTTCCGGACAAATCTCAGTGTCTTTGCGACTTCAACGAGTACTGCTAATTGCGAGTCACTCCCTGCCGTGACACCGATCCAGTCGCTGCCCCAATCGAGTTCGTCTCGGGCGGCCGCAACATGGTCCGAAGGAAGTGCCCCGGACGCCGTCAAAACAATCCCACCACCTCGCGCGGAGTTCAGCAGCCACAGCAGTTGGCGGGTTGCTCCTTCACGCATCACCTCGAAATAGTTGTCATATCCGCCACGAAGCTCCGCTTCGGCAACTGCGGCAAACAGTTTCGGCGCGGAATGAACAGACAAGCGGCGCAAGAACTTCTCGAACAGCGAGCTTCCCACAGGCGGCGATTTATGCAGTGCCACTGCAATGGTGACTGCTGCATTGGACTCTGCGGGAACAAAACGTTCGGGATCGAACAGTCCGGTACTCGCCTGCACATTCAGGAACTCGCGATACCCGATCGGACCGCCAGAATCCTCCGGCGGGCACGCTCTCTCGCCGTCGAGACAGGATGGCTCAGGAATCGGCTGGTCTTCGACAATCTGCTCGAGAACCAACGTGTGACTCCACCTGGCGCGGGCGTTGTACTCATAACGGACGTACTCCCCTACCGCGGTAACTGCCTCGTCGATCCGGACTTCGTCCTCACCAAACTCGTCTTCCTGGTATCCGTCGCGCTCGATCACATCTGGCGCGATATACCGATCTGGGCCATTGTCCGTTGAATGATGGACACTCACCCACTGATGAGCGTGTTGATCTCCCCACCCCATCACCGCCTGCACAATCGAATGAAGTTGGTCCAGTTCGATATTCGACGGAACCGAAAACCGTCTCCAAATAGGCGGCGTGATGCAATCGAGTTCGATCCGCATGACAAAGTTCGCCGCCTCCGGCCGTCGACGCTGATTCCGCATCTGCCTCGGCGTAAGGACCTTCATCTGGCTTTGCGCCGCTTGATATGCAGCTACCACACGCAGATGTGAAGCTCGCCGAACTCTCTGACCCGTCATGCATGGAGGCTAGATCTACCTACCGACAGCCGAGATACTCACTGCCACAAGGCTGTCCGATTTGTCGGGGCTCGCATCACGTCGCTGGTCGGCTGTTAAAGTCCTGATCGCGCGGACCTGCCCAGGCATTTTCAATCATCCACTGCGCGGACAATAGTGTGCGCCGATTACCGTAGACCTGACAGCTACCGCACGAAAACAGTGCCCAGCGCCTGCTCGGACTGGCACAGAACATGAGGATCCATGAGCGACCAAGACACGACCGCCGACCAGCCCCTCCATATCAACGGCGCCATTGCCTTGGTGACGGACGAGCGCGACGAATTGGTTCGCCTGTGCGTTCAAACTCTCGCCGAACTACTGGGCAGTGAGCCTGCCACCGATGACGACGGCGACATTGTCGTGCCGGTTCACGGGTTTGTCGTCTACGTAACTGTTGCGGATGACGGCCCTCAGATCAACGTCTGGTCCTCGGTCCTGACGGGCCTCGGCAATCCCTCGCACGCTGCGACTCGACTGATCGAACTCGCGCAGGAATGGCCACGCCTGCGCTTCGCCTTCAGCGGCGACCACCTACTGGTCTCCACGATGCTCGACGCCGATCCCTTCGCGCCGCAGCATCTGCTGAACCTGATCGACGAGGTTCACGACTTTACTCACGAACTCGACGACGATTTTGCTGAGTCCTTCGGCGGCACCCTCGACTGCGACGCCGATGACGACAGCTACGCCGGCGACTGCAATCCCGGCGGTTGCGGCGGTGACTGTGACTGTGCGTGCGGCGATGATGCAGACGGCGTCGACGGTGATCTTGGTATTACACAAGTTAAGTAGTCTGGCTCATCTTCGATCTGCTCCGCAGAGCGCTCGCTGGCGAAGTCACGAAGCGACATAGATCTGCGTGCGGTGCCAGTCCAGATAGACAACATCCGGACGCTCCGCCTTGTCCGGCAAGATCAATCGGTCTCTCAGAGGTGGCTTCCCGAGTGCGGCGCGAAGCGGACCTTCGATCTCCATATCGCTCTCGACGCCGGGCGCGTAATGGAGGTTCAAGTCCTCATCGACGGTGATGAGCCCCGTATCGAAGGCAATGTCATGTGTCGGACACGCGGTGAAGCCGTTGCGACGGTCAAGTCGCTCTTTGTCAGTGCTGTCTCGCCAGGGCTTGATATGGCTTGCAGTAAGGAGGCGCGGCCGGCGTCGGCCACCGATGTTCGCGCTAAGGCCACAGAACACGCAGCGGTGCTCGTGATTGCTGAGTACGCCAGCGGCGAACCGATGCTGGCCGATCCGAACCCTCGAGGTCAGCAATCGCTGGGTGGTCGCGATGGGGATATCTTTACGCTCGCTAGACCACTTTTCGAGCGACTGCTCCAAGGATCTCTCGATCTCACTTTGGACTAACTCTTCTTGTCCCGCCAACCACAGCGTTTCGCCGTTTTCCAATTCGAGGAAGTCTGGCAACGCATGTTCGTCAATTCCGTGGGAACGCGCCGACCGCAGAATTCGAAGGTATACGTCCTGCATCAACACGCTGTCCGAAAGCATCAACGACGCGACTTCGACCTCATATCGCCCGCCATGACTACGTGTTCCATCCAGGTTCGCCATCTTTGCGATAAAGCTCGTGGGCGGACGCTTGAACAAACTCGCAAGATGCTGGACCGGCATTCCCGCTCGATGTGCAGAAGAGCTACCGAACCGGCGATGGTCAACCAACAGCGATGCGCAGAGCGACAACACGACCTCGCTCGGAACGAACGGCACCTGTCGGCTTCCCTTCGGTACCTCCTGACGTGCGAGTACCGATTTCCACTGCGCCTCCAGCGCGGCGGGCGATGGGTCAAGAAACTCGGAGATCACCGAAGGTGCCACTATGCGCCTTCCTGGTAAGCGTCCAACCCGCAAGTTCACACACTAGCCGGCGCCGCGCGGAATCATTCGAAGCCACTCATGTGGTATCGCCATCCACTGATGAAGGAGTCCGGCGAACCAGTGCGCCAATCTGGCGGCCCCAAGGACCACAACGGCGCGCTGAGAGGAGGAGCCCCTACCGGAACGCACTGCCCTTCGAGGTCAGTGCCTTCACCCGCTCGACGGTCCAGACCGCCAGCACATCGACCTTCCGTTTACGGCCGGTCTCCTTGTGCGTGTCGATCTCCTGCTCCGCGATGATGTCCTTGATCCCGTCTGCATCGAGGGCTGAAAGACGCTCCAGCAGCGCTGCTTCCCCATCGACCTTGAAGACGTCGAACGGGTCGAAAGCCCCCGGCTCCCGCTTCACCTTCGGTACAGCAGCACGACGACGCGGCGCCGGCGCAGAAGCAGGTACCACAACGGCGGATCCATCCGACGGAACTGCGAAAGCGCTTTCGATTGCCTTCGCGAACCGCGGGGTACGGGCAGCTTCCTCCGCGACGACCTGAACCAGCTTGGCCAGCAACACCGAGGCCGAGGCATTAGTTGCACCCAACTTCAAGAGCGCGGCACCGGTCTCCTGCACCTGCACGCGACGACGCGCCTCATCGATACCCGCACTCATAGCTTCGCCTGCGCTTCCGTGAGAATGTTCTGCGTAATTGCACGCATCTGATCGAACTGACCTGCATTGCCGTACTTCACCTTCAAAGTGCTGTACGGGTGAAACTCCGCCGACGCGGCAATCTGATTCGACTCCGCGAGATATTCCGGCAATACGTGTGGGACGTTGGGATCGCGCCGAAGATTTCGCACAGTCGTGCGGTGCACCGCCGAGTTGGACTTGTACTTGGTGATCACCAACCCGAGTTCGAAGAGTTCACGGCCGAGTTCTTTGCCGAACTTCGCGATGTGCGTCTGTATCTGCGGAATGCCGTACGTGGAGAGTACATCCGGGATCGTGGGGATCACGTAGCCGTCAGCCATGGCCAATCCGTTGAGTGTGATCGGCCCGAGATTCGGCGGGCAATCGATCAGAACATAGTCGTAGTACGGCATCATCGGGGCGACGGCATCCCTCAACAATTCAACCGGCTTGGTGGAGTTCCGATCAGCAACCCGAAGGGCACTGATCTCCTCCTGCAGCTCGATCAAATCGAGAGATGAGGGAAGCAGATCCACACCCGTCACTCGCTTGACCGGCGAGACTCCGCGCTGAATCGAAGCTTCGAGATCGAAGTTCGACGTGCCATCGACAGCGTCACGGAAAATGGTTGCGCTGGTCAGCCCTTGCTTGTTGAGTTCGAGCCAGTGATCCTCACTGATCATCATCGTCGTGAGATTGATCTGCGCATCGAGGTCGATCAGCAGCACGCGCTGACCGAATTCGAGCGACATGAACTCGGCCAACCCCGCGGTGATCGTCGTCTTACCGACGCCGCCCTTGAGGTTGATCGTCGCGATCGTCTTAGCCATCAGAACCCATTCCTGTCTCCCACCACAACACACCTAGTTCGCATCGACGATCGCCCCTGTCCCCGACTGCTTGACCCGAAAACCGATTCGCCCCAACGGCTCCGCCGCGTGCGGAAGCGCGTACGAGAACAACGTCGCAAAATCGCGCGAGTCCACGGGACCAGCCTGTGCCCGTTTCAACTGACGAGGAGCCGGATCGTTCGCAAATACCAGAATCAATGCACCGCGAGTCTTCCGATGAAGTGCACCCGCAAGCGGTCCGCCGTTCTTCTTCGGGCTGCCCGCAATGTGCTCGATCGCATCGCGCTCACGAACGGCCGTACCGGTGAAACCTGTTCGGTACTCGCGTTCCTGGCGTTTGCGATTGACGATCGGAAGTTTCTCGTGCCAACCCTTGATCTCGATCGGCTCCCGGGTCTTGGGATACGGAAGCAGAACTGCGAAGTCTTCGAGCAATCCGGATTCGATTGCGGTCGAGAGCGCTTCGCGGTGGGGACCGAAATCCCACCCGTTCGCCCACTCGAACTGGTCGACGGCCTCCAACACCACATGGGCAGGGACGATGCCATATCGCGCAGTGAACGATCGCGAAACGTCATCCTTGTCAACGAAATTGAAGGACCCTGTTTCGTCCAACGACTTCAACAAGGGTGTAACCGCCTCGAAGTGCCGAGCGTTGATCGAACCGTCGCCTCGCGGGGGCTGCATCGTGAAGCTGAAACTTTCACCACCCATGCCTCGATAAACCAGATCGGCGTTGAACATCTTGTTTCGAGCCGTTGGTCTGAGCCACGGCAGCTGCTGAAACACCATCGGCGGCACATCGCGTGGAGTGACCCACGGTTCGCCCTTCTCGTTCACGCCGCTGAATCTGGTGAGCTCGTTCCGGAACTCCTGCTCGTCCCGAACGATCGCCTCGAACGCCTTGTACATGTCGTAGTCCGCGCCGGCGGGTCCGCCAACCGTGCGGCCGATGAACAGGCGCACCAAGTCTCGGTGCCCGGGGCGGAATCCGAACCATCGTCCCATCTGCATCAATGTGTCAGCTTGGCCCGTTCGACGCGTGTAATAAGTGATGGTCAGGCCCTCGACCGTGAAGCCGCGACTCAGCTTCGTGCCGCCGACCAGAATCTTCCACACGCCGCGTTCCTGGAAATCGAGGGAATCCTGTTTGTAGTCCTTCTCGGCCGCACCGTTCACCACGATAACGGGGCTGGTTCCCTCGGAAATCTTGTCGTAGGCAGCGCCGATGAATTCCTCCAACTCGGCAAACGAACCAGGATTCTCCAGTTCACTGCCCCGAGCCGCACTCACCACCGCAAAGTCTTCGGCCCAGAGCTTGTCCAGCCGGGAAAGACTCTTGGCCTGGCTGTATCCGGCCGATTTCCACAAGGCCTTGAAGTCGTCGGCTACGGCGTCATGCTCGGCCTGCTTCACCGATTCGTGCACCAACATCGTGTGGTGCCGATACGGCTTGACGCCCTTCGATTCCCGGAAAAGCTTGATCGCCCCGGTCAGGACAAACGAGTCGAGAGCCCGCAATTGTTCGGCAGAACGATCCTCGTCGCACTCGGCCCGGAGATCCCGTACGTACGCTTTCTGGTTCGAATTGGCCGGAGTCTTGTCGTCGTCTTCGAGATCGTCGAGATCGTGGAAGTCCGCACCACCCATGTACGGGCCGGGCCGCTCGAGACTGACGATGAAGTCCGAAGGAAAGACGTTGACGCTGTCTTCCGGATCGACAAACACATTGGCAAAAGGTGTTGCGGTGTAACCGATGTACTGGGCACGCTTGAGTAGACCGAGGATCTCAGCAATCTGACCGTTGATCGCCGTCCGCTCGACCTGCTCGGTTTTCATCTTCTTCGGATCGATCGTGTTCACCGATGCCTGATCGGCTTCGTCGTCGATGATCAGAGCCGGGATCTGATCGAGCTCGGTCGGGACTTTCTTCAGATCGGCCACCAGCTTCTTGAGGCTGGAGACGTTCTTCTTCACGACCGCGATACGAATATTGCTCGGGTACAGATTCTTCGGATCATTGAGTGGAAGAGAGTGATCCACGGTTTCGAAGTGCAGTGCGCTCAAGCCCGCGAGCAGACTCTTGTAGTCAAAGGTCGAGGTGGTGAGCCGACGGATAGCCGGGATTTCATTGGTCTTGTTCGGATCGATTTCGTGTTCGAGAAAGTTCCCGTCCCGCCAGTCCTCGTCGTTGGCGTAGTCGTCGTCCACACCGGCACTGATGTTTTGACGACCGACCATTTCCATGTCGAGGCGTCGCTGAGTCTGGCTCCGGAGAATCTCGATAGTGCCGGTCAGAACGATGACCAAGCGGTACCCAGCGTCGATCGCCTTGGCCACGACGCCACTGAAATTCGCCGTCTTCCCGCTCTGGACGTAGCCGACCACCAAACCTTCGGACTGATACGGCTCGGGCCGCGTCGGATCCGCAAGCCGGTGCACAACTTCAGTCGTTGCAATGTCCAGCTTTCCGATTGTCGCCTCGTCCCAGTTCTTGTCGGCTAGAACTCGCTTGTAAGCGCGCCAATAGAAGTCGTGCTCGCGCCGGCGCTCGGAGGTGTACCAGGGGTCCCACGGCTGCTGAGCAGCAATGACAACCGGCCCACCTTCGCGAGGGAAGTGCGCATCCATCTCGGCGTGGGCGTCGACCGGCAATCCCAACAAGTCGTAGATCCGAGCTCGCCGTTCCGGGCTCTGCGGAACAGTCGAGCCCACCCACGTCTCAACACTTTCCGCATCCCACTGCCGGAGACGCGAGGTGAGCGCCGTTCGTACACCGACAGCACTGTCGTCGAGGAACACATCGATGATGTCCGCGATGGTCAGGCCGTCCGGATAGCTCGCTCGCAGGCGCGCGTTGACCGGGTACAGCACGTTCTCGGGCGGAAACCCGTCACCGAGTTCACGTGCAACCGCACGGAATACTTCATCACTCACTGCACTACCTGCTCCCGGTGCGCTGCCACTGCGGAAATCAACACTTCCTGCCACGCCTGCATCTTTTCCCTCTGACGCGCGCCGATTCTCGTTCCTTCGAACATCTCACTCACCAACAGGAAGACGAGAGTCTTGAGCACCGGAGCATCAGCCGGGTCGAGACTGCGACGTCCGAGCAGATCACGCCGAAAACGCGCATTGATCCACAAAGTCCGAGTCTTGAGGTCGACTTCGAAGAACTGATCACGCGCCAAGGCTCGCCAACCCACAGCAACAGGATCATCACCGACGCTGAATTCGAAGGCGTCGCTGAAGGAATCGAGCACGTCTTCCGGAAAGCCGGATGCCGGCTCGATGACGCTGATCGGCCGAGGTGCAGAACTTCGGGCTGCCCGCACGACGCGCTCGGCATCGGTCAGATACGAACGGAATCCACCGTTGCAATCCGTGAAGACGGCCCCGTCGACGGCAGCCGACGCAGTGGCGTCGAGCGTCACCCCCGATTTCTCGGGATTGATGGTGATGTGCTGCAGCAGAGAATCGTTCAGATCGACAGCAATTCGTGCCAATCCGTAGTCCGGTCGGCCCCGCACTATCGCGTTCCAGCCGCCGATCTGCAGGAGTCGATCGTGCCGATAGAAGTAGAGCCCCTGCTGGTCGCGGCCGGGGGCGCCGTGGATGCGAAATTCCGGTGCATTGCTCCGGGCGGGCCACAGGTGAGCTTCGGCGGTTACTGTGGCACCGGCGATCGACACGGTAAGTGTCCGAGGGTAGTTGGGGTCGCCGGTGCGCGGATACCGGAACGGGTCGATGGCACTGACTGTGCGCAGCGCGCCGGCGCGTCCCGCTTCGACGTCGAAGACATCCACAGTCAGAGCGATCCGGCCGGATTCGATGAGACGGTGAAATACGACGCCGAGGTGACTGCGCACGTCGTTGATGGTCTGTTCGAGCCAGCTGGTCTGCTCGTCCGCGTGCGCGGACATGAGAAATGTTGTGATGCCGCGCCATTCGACAACAGTTCCGGTGTCGAAGGGAAAGCGGGGCGTGACTGCGTCGAAGAATTCTTCGGCTTGCCGGTCCTCGATCACCGAAACTGACTGACGCCCCTGCACTGAGGCCGAGTCGATCTCGCGGCCCTGCGTCGGGTGCCCGGACTTTCGAGACCACACTCGGAGCAACCGAGCCTGACTCAACGACGCCGCCTTCATCCCTACACCGAAATGACCCAGGTCCCCGGCGGCATAGTCGCGTCGGCGGCCGTAGGTCATCGCGGAATCAATGGTGTCACTGTCCATGCCGGAGCCGTTGTCGATCACCATCATCGACACGATCCGTGTGCCGTCCTGAACGAACCTGATCAGCACGTGGGAGGCCTCGGCGTCGAGGCTGTTGTCGATCAGATCGGCGAGCGCTGTCGCGATGGTGTGGTGCAAGCCGATGGCGCCGGCGAGGGACTCGTCCGCAGCAAGGATCTTGGTGCCCACTATGCGGGTGTCCGCGACGTCAGTCATGGGATGCATCCTTGCCCTCTACCTCGTCGATTTCGGATGCTTCGCCGCGCCTCCATGCCGCCTCCAGGAAGTCCAAAACCACGTCTTCACCACGATCTTCGTACGCGCGCAGTATCTTTCGTGGACGGTCTTCGCCGTCCAGACACACGGCTTCGGCGAGAATCCGCACCACATGTCTCTCGGCAGTTCGCAATGGCTCGCGATTGCCAACCTCTGCAAGTGCCTGACGTAGTGGGTCGATGTCAGAGTGAACGATCGCCGGTCGGACCACGCGGAAGGTTCCGTCTTGCCACAGCTCGAGCAACACGTCTTCGCCCTCCACAGCGGAGAGTTCACGCAGGAATCGGCGGATAGTGCCGAACGTCGGCTGCGCTCCGGTCCACCGAACTGCTTGAACGCCGAGGTGGCTCTCCAACTCGATGGTCTCACCGCGCACACAGCCGGCAGCGACTGCAACACCGGCGGGTACAGCAAATCCGGAGCCCCGCAGATGATCGGAGGTCACGGTCAGTCGATACCGCCACGTACTACCTGACCGGTACAGGCGGCGAGTCAACTCTGGCGTCTTCGCAGTGTTGCGTGTCCGCTTGCGCCGGACTATCCCGTCACCACCAATGTTGAACTCACTGGCTTCTTCAGCCTCTCCCGAAGAAACCGGTTCCTCCCCAACGGAATCCGCGCTTCCCCAGGCGTGCAGCCGCCACACTGCGCCGTCGAGCGCCACGCGATCGTCGGCCTCGAGCGCGCGCTCGATCGACCGCTCACTGCGATCGGACTTCAGTAAGTCCACTAGCTCGACGACGGACTTCGGCGATCCGACGGCTTCGAGCGCGCCGACTGCCAGATCGGAGATCCGACGCGCACGCGTCAGCGCAGACTCCGCCACAACGACAACGCCGCACCACGCAAGCCACTTCTCCAGTTCGCCGCGTGACATCGACACCACTTCGGCGACGTCGTCGAGTGCAACCACACCGTTCGGGGACTCAAAGTCCTCGAGCAAGGTCTGAGTCCGTTTCTTGGCCTCTGCGACGCCCGGAGCGGCAGCCCAACCGTCAGTCACCTCGAAGTAGTCGTCGAGACGGTCCAGAACCAACCACAGCGGAACTCCGTAACCAGGCACCTCCGCCGCGATGCTCGGATGCACGTCGAGGAGGCGATCAAGCGAAGCTACCGGCTGAATCTCGACGCGCAGGCTGGCAAGCAGGTTCCCCACCGCCGTCCCGAATCCGCACGCCGCGTTGAGTTTGGCTTTCACGTCGGCCTCGATCTGCCCGACTCGCCCCGAGCCCACACCGAGCTTGGCTCCGATCGCTCCCCTGCGCTGCGGAACTCGCGCCACGATCCGCTCACGCAACACCAACGACTCCCGCTCATCGAGCTGCGAGAAGAGATTGTCGATCTCGTCCATCGCGTCAGTACGGTCCGTGTCGGGCAAGTCGTTCGGCGTCAGAGCCGAGATCCGGGCGGCAACTTCCTGAATCGAGGCCGGAGATTCATCGTCGATCTCGACGGTGACGAGTGGTCTGCTGTCCTGGCCTCGGACCCGTCGCCACATTGCCAGCTGAGCGAGATCGTCGAGCAGCGCTGTGATCGCGGGTGGGGCAACTGATTCCTCAGCGGTCTCGACGCGGGCGAGCGGAGTCGTCATGACCGCACAGACCAACAGGTTGAGCACTATGTCGTGCACCGTCTGTTCGCTCGTTCCGCGCACGCCGAAGATCTCAGCGGTCGTATGCGTCAGTAGACCGCCGATTGCTTTGTCGGTGGTGAGCCGTGACAACGCCGTCACTGCGCGAGTATCGAGACTCAACACCTCCAGCGGGAGATCTTCACCAAGGAGCGGAAAGCTCTCTTGTAATACCGCTGCCGCGTGGTGAGCGATGTAGAGGGACGCCAGCTCGGAGAGAACCTTCTCGAGATCGACCTCGAGAACAGTGAACGACGGCGCTTCGCTGAACCACCAATCAGGTGACGGTGCCAGCGGCTCGAGCAGCGCAGCACGATCGGATACGTAGTCGTCCAGCCAAGGAAACAGATCGACCCACAGCGTCTGACTCAGCTCGTTCGCGGGAAGCGAGTTCACACCCAACGTCAACGCACTACTCCCACTCACGGATACCTTCATTGCGGTCAAAACCGACCGCGATGTCGGTAACAAGTTACTGCAGCTTGTGAGCGGTCGCAGCGCCGGACCTGCTTACCCGACAGTCAGACTTTCTCCGCTCAGTCGACGGCGGTGAAACCCTTCGCCCGATCTTTGTCGACCGACGTCCACAGCGTCGTCGACAGTTCGGCCTTCACCAGCGGGATGACCTCCTCGGCAAAGCGGCGCAGAGTGTCCTTCTGCTGCTCGAAGTCGAGCACGTGATTGACCGACACCGATTGGAAATCGTGGCCGTAGCTCTGGTGGTAATCGAGGATCTTCTCGGCGACTCGCTCCGAAGACCCGACCAACGCCGGCCCGCGGTCGACGGCTTCCTCGATCGTCCGGAAGCTCGTCGACTTTCCGACCGCTTTGGGGTCGTGCTTGCGTTTGTCAGCTTGTGCAACGGCGCCCTCGTAGATCGGACGGAACTCTTCGATGGCCTGCTCGGTCGTGTCGGCGAGGAACAATCCGCCCGAACCCGATCCGACGTACGCCTTGGACGGGTCGTGCCCGTACGCCAGGTACTGCTCGCGGTAGTGGTCGATCAGCACTTTGTAGTTCTCACGAGGCTGGAAGGCGTTGGCGGTGACGATGGGGTCGCCCCACTTCGCCGCGAGTTCGACGGCCTCGAACGAGGTAGCCGATCCGTGCCAGATACGGAACGGGCCGTCATACGGACGCGGTAGCGTCGTCGCGTCCTCGAGCGATGGTCGGTGAGTTCCCACCCACTTGACGTTCTCCTCGCTGATCAGCAGTTTGAGGAGTTCGTAGTTCTCGGTGAGGTATTCGTACTGCTTGGCGATGTCCAGACCGAGCAGTGGATATTGAAGGACCTCGTTGCCCTTGCCGATCACAATCTCGAGACGTCCCCGGCTCAGCTGATCGATGGTTCCGAAATCTTCGGCGACTCGAATCGGGTCGAGTAGCGACAGAACGGTGACACCCGTCGAGAGCAGGATTCTGTCTGTGGCCTGCGCAATTGCCCCCAAAACGACGGTTGGCGCCGACGAAAGAACCGGCCCGGCGTGGCGCTCACCCACCGAGAACGAATCGATACCTAGTTCTTCGGCGAGAACCGCCAGTTCGACGACGCGGTTGAGCCGATCGGATGGGGCAACTTCCTCGCCGGTCACTGGATGGGGTGGGTTGAAAATGATGTCCAGAACCTGAAAACGCATGACCCGTCTTTCTCGATAACCGCACAGCGCGCCTGTCCCTCGGAGGCTAGTGCGCGGCGGCACGACGGATCTGCCATCCGAGGACGCGCCCAACGCAACGAACTC
The DNA here is from genome assembly GCF_027854095.1 of Rhodococcus sp. C-2. NCBI lineage: Bacteria > Bacillati > Actinomycetota > Actinomycetes > Mycobacteriales > Nocardiaceae > Rhodococcus > Rhodococcus sp. C-2. The sequence continues at coordinate 65,536 of NZ_JAQGFI010000019.1, forward strand.
GCGAAACACTCTATTCAGCAACATTTTTCGCCTCAATGAGACCATTCAGTCGATAAAACTCTCACCGATCCGAAGTCGACCGAAAACATGCCGAACTCCCGCCAGGCAGGACCTGTGTCACCGACCAATCGAGCGCACGGTAAACATGAAGTACTAAGAGTGCGTTCCCTTATCGTTAAGAGGTACTTGTTATGAACGGTGCGGCAGCCATCGGTGATGGCATATTTCAGATTCCTGTCCCGATCACGGACAACCCGCTCGGCCACACGCTCGTCTACGCCATGGAATCCCCCGGCGGACTGATCTTGGTCGACGCCGGATGGGGTGACGACAACGGCTGGCAGGGCCTAAACGCAGGGCTCGCCGAGATCGGGCATTCGGTGACCGACATCGAGGGCGTCGTGGTCACGCACTTCCATCCGGACCACACTGGACTGTGCGGCCGGGTCCGCGAGGCGTCCGGCGCCTGGATCGCCATGCATGAGGACGACCACTACCTGTTCGATCAGATGTCGACTGCGCGTAACGACGAGTGGATGGCATATCAGCTCGAGAACATGGAACGCGCTGGAGCACCCGCAGCCGACCGCGATGCATTCCGGCTTGCTGCCGCGGGCGAGTCTCCCGTGGGCCCCGAGTCGGCCCCCGACCGCCTTCTCGCGGACGACGAGATCATTGCACTCACCGGCCGTGGCCTCCGCGTTGTCTACACCCCCGGCCACACGCCTGGTCACGTCTGCTTCTACCTCGACGACGCCGACGTCATGTTCACCGGCGACCACGTCCTGCAGAAGACGACACCGCACGTCGGCAACTTCGTGTACCCCCTCGACGAGCGTGACGCCCTCGCCGACTTCCTCGACTCGCTCGCACGAGTGCAGAACATGAACATCACCCGCGGTCTCGGCGCTCACGGCATTCCGATCGACGACGTCGGAGGTCGCGCCGGCGAGCTGATCGAGCACCACCAGGAACGACTCGATCACCTGCTCCAGGAGTTCGCCGACGACAAGCTCACCGTGTGGGACGTCGCGGCAAAGATGAAGTGGTACAAGCCGTGGGCCGAGATCTCCCCGATGGGAAAGACGATGGCGCTCTCCGAGGGCGCAGCTCACCTTCGCCATCTGGTTGCCCGAGAGCAGGTCTCTCAGGTCCCCGGCTCCGAGCCCGCGCTCTTCGCCCGCTCGATCTGAAAGATCAGGGCCGACAAGCACTCCGCTCGTCGGCCCTGATCTCTATTCCGCTTCGGCCTGATCGACTATTCGGGTCGACGCCGATCGCGGGACCACCACCACCGGAACCGGTGAGTACCGCACGATCTTCGCTGCCCGACTGCCGAGGAACACCCGCGCCAGTGGACCTGCCTTGCTCGAGCCGACAGTCAGAACGTCACCTCGGTCCCACTCGACGCCCTCGAGCGCCTCGGCCCAGTTACGACCATGGCTGATAACCGATTCCATGACGTCGGGTATTTCGGGCAGTGCACGCACGCGCTCGAAGGCAGCGTTGGTTTCGCGCTCGACCACCTCGGCCCACTCAGAGATGATCGGTGAATCCCCCTCGGTCCCGAGTGTGGTCGTGTACTGCGCGTTTGCGCGAACTGCAAACGCCGCCAGTCTGAGTCCGGCATCGACACGCGCAGCCACGGTCGCGGCGGCGAGCACCAGATCGTCTTGATCGGGTGTGCCCGAGTATGCGGCGGTGACGCGGCGAACCACCTCACCGGGCTTGGTTCGAAATCCCCTCGGCGCCAGGGCGACCGGAACGTCGGAGCTGTGCAGCAAGCGTGAGGTGACACTGCCGAGAGCCACGTGACCGAACACCCCGGCCGTAGACGAATCCAGGACGATCATCTTGGCTTCGTGCTCGTGAACGAGATCGAGCAGGCCACTCGACGTCGACTGAGCCTCATGCACGACGTAGGTCACGTCGACGTCGGACGGCATGTCTGCCCGCGCTTTGGCCAGTGCCGCTTCGGCTTCGGCTCGCAACTGCTGGTGATATTCGGCGTCGACCCGCGCCATTCCGGGCGGTGGCGGCGAGGGAATCACCGCGCAGATCACCAACGGTTCACCGGACGAGCGCGCCAACAGCGTTGCCAGATGGACGGTTCCGGAACTGTCACCGTCGGGTGCGTATCCCGCGAGCAGCGTCATGACTCGGACTCCGATCCCAACTCGGCGCGGTTCTTCGCACCGAGGCGCGAGTGCTTCATACCGTAGGCGAAGTACCAGATGATCGCGACGGTCACCCAAACGAGGAACACGTAGATCGTGACGGTTCGGAGGTCCTTGATGATCCACAGGCAGCCCAGGATCGAGAGGATCGGTGTGACCGGATAGCCGGGAACTTTGAAGCTGCGCGGCAGGTCCGGGTCACTGCGCCGCAGGATGATGACCCCGACCGAGACCACGAGGAAGGCCACCAGAGTTCCGATGCTGGTCATTTCGGCGAGGAAGTTGATCGGAATGAAACCGGCCAGAATGCTGATGACGACGCAGACGATGATGGTGTTGGGCACCGGCGTCAGAGTCCGCGGGTTCACCTTGTGGAAGATCGACGGAATCATGCCGTCGCGTGACATCGCGAACAGGATGCGGGTCTGACCGTAGATGACCACGAGCGTGACGCTGCAGATCGAGATCACCGCACCGGCGGCCAGAAGTGTTCCCGGCCAGGTAGATCCGGTCACCTGTTCGAGGATGGCGGACAGTCCGGCTTCCTGACCTTCGAACGATGCGGAATCCTGTGCACCGATCGCGACGGCGACAACGGCGATGTAGATCGCGGTGACGGACACAAGTGCAATGAGGATCGCGAGTGGGAGATTGCGACGAGGGTTCTTCACTTCTTCACCGGCGGTGGACACTGCGTCGAGGCCGATATAGGAGAAGAAGATGATTCCGGCGGCGGACATGACGCCGCTGAATCCGAACGGTGCGAAGTCGGCGAAGTGATTGCTGTTCCATCCGGCGATGCCGACCACGATGAAGAGCAGCAGAATCGCGAGTTTGATCGAGACCATGATGGCGTTGGCCTTGGCCGATTCACTGGCGCCGCGGATGAGCAGAACACCGCACAGGCACACCAGGATCACTGCGGGCAGATTGATGATGCCGCCCTGCTCCGGCGCTTGTGACAACGCGTCGGGGATCTGGAACCCGAAGAGGTTGCCAAGCAGCTGGTTCAAGTATTGCGACCATCCGACGGACACCGCCGCGGCCGAGACTCCGTACTCGAGAAGCAGACACGCGCCGACGGCCATGGCCGGAAGCTCTCCGAGCGTCGCGTAAGCGTAGGAATACGACGAGCCCGACGCTGGGACAGCTCCGGCCAACTCCGCGTAACAGATCGCCGTGAGTCCCGCGACGATACCGGCAACAACGAAGGAGATGATGACTGCCGGACCCGCAACCGGGACTGCCTGCGAGAGGACGAAGAAGATACCGGTGCCGATCGTGGCGCCGATGCCGAACATGGACAACTGCGCCAAACCGATACTTCGGGTCAGCTCGCCGCCGTTGGTATCTGCGCCGGTCTCCTGGTCTATCTGCAAAGCCGGCTTGCGCCGAAGTACGTGTTTGACGAGAGTAGCCATCGACGCTCCTCTAGAGTGCCTGGTAGGAAACTGTTGTATCCTCATACTGCACGTAAGTGTCCTGCGACACAACAGTTGGAGCAAAGTTGCCCAGCTCACGCCAACCGTCCGGTCTGGAATGCCCGGATCGTGAACCGCCTTCGGAGAAAACGGGGAGATCATGACCGGACCGACCATCACCGTCGACCTGCGTCGTATCGAACAGAATGCGCGCGTCCTCGTCGAAGCGTCCAATGCCAAGGGTATTGCGGTGGCGGGCGTCAGCAAATCTACATGTGGCTCCCCCAAGGTGGCGCGAGCAATGGTCCGCGGCGGCGTCGCACAGATCGCCGACTCCCGCCTGGACAACCTGGCCCGCATCCGCCGCGACGGCATCACCGTTCCCCTGATGCTGATCCGCGCACCGTCGTTGAACGAGATCGACGACACGATCCGCTACGCGGACATCAGCCTCAACTCGGAGTTGACGACGATTGTTGCTCTGGGCAGAGCAGCACGGGCGCGAGGAGTAATCCACGACATCGTGCTGATGATCGACCTCGGAGATCTCCGCGAAGGGATCCTGCCGGCGGAGGCGTTGGATGTAGTCGCCGAAATCCTTCCCATCGAGGGCATCAGACTGATCGGAATCGGCGCGAATCTCGCGTGCGTCGGCGGCATCCAGCCAACCGTCGACAACCTGTCGAATCTGGTCTACATTGCCGACGAAATCACGAAGCGGTTCTCGATCGAACTGCCGATCGTTTCCGGCGGCAATACGTTCTCTCTGCCACTCCTCGAGACCGGAACGATGCCCGAGGGGATCAACCATCTGCGTTTGGGTGCCAGCATCGTTCTGGCCGAATCACCGACTCCCCCAGGACTGTACGAACTGCTGAACAACGACGCCTTCACTCTCACCGCGGACATCATCGAGGCCAAGATCAAGCCGTCGCGGCCGTATGGAGTGTCAGGGGAAGACGCGTTCGGCCGACGCCCCGTCTTCGACAACGAGGACAAGCCGAGCCGACGCCTGATCTTGTCCATCGGCCGCGAAGACATCTCGCCGGAAGGATTGACCCCAATCGATCCGCGCCTGAAGGTGATCAGCGCCAGTAGCGATCACCTCCTCGTCGACGCCGGAGAAACAGGCGACGAATACCGACTGGGTGGGACGGTCGACTTCACGATCGACTACGGCGCGCTCTTGATGGCGATGACATCGCCCTACGTCGAAAAGCGCTATGTCCTGGGCACTGAACCGATTGATGCCAATGCGACAGTCGAATTGATCGACCTCGAAACTACCGGCCTGGCAAGCCATCTCCTCGATCACGGTCTACGTGAGGACATGTCCGGAATCGGTTTCGACTGCGTTCAAGGAGAGAATGCCGCTGCGGATCTCACAACGCTGCCGCTGTGGCTCACTGCCGAAGCCTGGCAGAACACCAGAATTCCGATCGCCACCGAACCTGGAACCGATTTGGGTGCAATCATTTTCGCTTCACACGGTGACATCGAGCAATTGCTGTCGTCGGCGGCGGATCTGCACGGCCCCAGTTTGGAGAACACCGTCTTGGTGGGCGTCAAGAACGCCACGGTCGATCACAAGCGCGCACTCGACGAGTACGGGGTATTGCTGGTGACGATCGACGAGATCGATCGCCATGGCATGGCGGCCTTGATGCCTCGCGTTCTCGCCGCGGCGGGACAGGGTGTGAACGGCGTCCACGTCCACTTCGACATGGACATCATCGACGGGCGTGTTCTCGGCGTCGACGACACGACACATCTGGGCGGCCTCACATTCCGAGAAGCGCACCTCGCCGCCGAATTCATCAGCGAGACCGGCCTGACGAGATCGATTTCGATCGGCAGCGTTGCGGGAGCGGATTCCGATCCTCTCGGCCGTCAGGCGACCTTCGTCGACGGACTGGTTGCATCGCTGCTCGGGCGCAAGGTGGTCAAAGCCTGACGTTGTCGGCAGCCCTTGCGAGAATCGTTCGATGATCATGCGGAGCCCCGGTCAGCACGTATTCATCGCACTCGGCACGCCATGGATCGATGCCGTGGTCGCGTTTCTCGAACCCAGAGCACGCCTCGATCCCTGGATCATGCGCGGAAAGATGGACATCGGTGACCTGATGATCACGGTTCTCGACACCACTCCTCGCACGGTGCTCTGCATCGAGACCGTGGCTGCGCCGTTCGACGGCACGTCGCGGATGGAAGTCGATGAACGCCCGTACGAACTCCACGGTTTGCCCACCGTTCCAGAACTCGAACAACGATGGTCCATCACGTTTCCCACGGATCCTGGGCCGGTCGACGACGCACTGGCCGACCGGATTCTCACGGCCGGCCAGTCGCACTATGCGCACTACTTCGGCGACATCGACACGCTGGATCCGACGTCCACAGCTGCCCACGCCCGAACGTTGATGAACGAGCGGGGCAACTGCACAGGTTGCGGCTCACCGATGCCGTTGCGAAAGTTCAACAGCAGCGATCGCCTTCACTTTCATTCCGCATCACGGATCTTCAGGCAGGCTGAACCTGGTGACGACTACCCAGCCGTCCTGTGCCGCAAGTGCACCGGAAGGAGGGCCACGTCTGGGCACACCAACTTCATCGACTACATGCTGGCGAAAAATCCACCGTGCCCACACTGCGGTGCACACAGAACCGCTCAGTGTGCCCCGGGGATGCCGGTCCATCCGTTCGATCACCTACCGTGGCTCGCCGCAACTGGCTGCGTCGTGGGACCGGACACCCCGGAATGGACGTGCCGAGCGTGCAGTCACTCATGGGGACAGATGTTCCCGCCGGATCACCCGCAGCACGACTGATCAGTTCGCGACAAAGCCGGGAAGCCGATCGATGTCCGCGATGATCGAATACTCCGCGGCGTCACCCTGGAGGATTCGACTCTGCTCGCCGTGGACGTCGACGGGGACGTCGCCGGCCAATGTCACACGGTGCACACTGCGGGCCTGAGTCCCGTAGTCGGCGATACCGTAATGCTGAGTCGCCTGGTTGTCCCAGATCGCCAGGTCGCCGGCCGACCAGTTCCATCGAACAGTGTTTTCCAACTTGATGATTCGTGCCTGCAGGATCTGGTAAAGAGCGACCGACTCTGACGGCTTGAGCCCGACGAACTCCTTGAAGAAGTGACCGAGCAGGAGGGTCTTCTCCCCCGTCGCCGGATGGATACGCACCACCGGGTGTTCGGTCTCGTAGATCTCACGGGTGAATTCGGCGTAGTAGGCCTGGCGCTGCGCGTCCACCGGGTTCGCCTGATCGACAACCTCGGCATAGTCGTAGGCATTGGTGTGAACGGCCCGCAAATTCTCGACCAAGACTTTGAGCGAAGGCGGCAGTTGGTCGTACGCAGCGGTGGTCGACGCCCACGTGGTCGCTCCGCCGTACTCGGGAATGGTCGTCGCTCGCAGAATCGAGGCTTTCGGAATGCGGTCGACAAACGTCACGTCCGTGTGCCAACTGTTGGCGGCACGGTCGAGCACCAACAGCTTGTCGCCCCTGGACTTCACCGTCGGATGCGGGGTGGTCTGGGTGCCGAGGGTTCCGGCGAATTCGTACTGCGACGTGTCGTCGAGATGATGCTGCCCACGGAAGAACACAACCTTGTGCGCTGCCAGCGCATAGTTGATCGCGTAGGCGGTCTCTTCGGACAGATCCCCAGAGAGGTGTACGCCGTCGATGCGGGCGCCGATCAGCTCACCGACCTTGTGGACAGTGATTCCGCCGGCAGCGTAGATCTGCTCCGGGGTCTGGGTGACACGTTCGAGTTCGGTGACGGACATGGCGATCTCCTGTGAGTCGGTCAAGCCTACGGGCGCGGCAGTCGACATGGCGCTGCCTACTGTGAACACTCAATCATTTACGCTGCGGGCTCGAATACGGTTGAACTCGAGGTGATCTCAAAGTTCGCCGCTCCCTCGCCGGAGAATATTGCCGCTCACTGGGACGAGGCCGTCGTCGTTGTCGTCATGAGCTGTAGCGTGCGATCTGCCGCACCCACGTCTACGGAGGACAGCATGCAACCCGAGGGCCCTGCCGAACAGATTCGTTCAACGCTCGCTCGCATCGCGCATCTTGCCGATACCGGCTCGGTCGAGGATTACGTGGAGCAGTTCACGCGCGAGGCCGAATGGAACATGCCGGCCAATCCCGATCGCGGTATCCCCGCACAGGTACGACGTGGCCGTGAAGAAATTGCTGCTGGAGTTCGCGAGCGTCGCGCGGCCGGCATTCAAGGGCCTGGCACGTTCACACGTCACGTCACCACGGCGATCGCCGTGGACGTGACGTCGGAAACTACAGCCCGCGCGGACGCGGTGTGGACGTTCTACGTCGACACAGCCACGTCGCCCGAACTCAGCGGCGTCGGGAGCTACGCGGACGAGTTCGAACTCGAAGATGGGCGGTGGCGACTCTCGCGACGGGTGATTTCGCGCGGCTGACGCTCAGTCTTCTTCGCCGGTGATCGCCTCACACCAGTCTTCGACCTGATCGATCCCCTCTTCCGTCCATTCCGGGCTCATATCTTCGAGTGCATCGAAGACAACCTCGCAGGTCAGCATCTCCGGTGAACCCTCCGACCCCGCTGCCTCGGTTCGCTCCGCAGACGCTGTCGCAACTGGGCCGGCGGCCAGCGCAACCGCCACCGCGCCTGTTCCGACCATCGCTTTCACACGCATCGGTTCTCCTCCTTCACTCTCGCTTCGGTCCTCGGGGTACCCGACTCGCCCCGCGCTACCCATCCCCGTCACTCATGTCCGACTTTCGGCGCCGACGGCATAGACTGAGCTCGTCGCCACCACGCTCTCGCAGCGTCGGGGGCGACAGATACACAGCTGGATCAGAATCGGAAGGCATCCCATTACAGAATCTCCCGCTCCGCACGACATCTACTTCGTACCTCCGGAGCAGGACAGCCCCAATCCTGTGGAGCCGGCGTCGGCCGCGTCACGCGCACGGATGGGCGAGCTACCCGAGACCGTCCGATTCAAGAATCGTTTTGCCCTCGCGATCACGACCACCACGCCGCTCGAAGCGATGGTCGAAGATCTCCTCTTCATCCGCGACATCCTCGACGCCGCAGGAATCGAGTATCTACTCGTCCGCGGAAACGACGAGCGCCCGGTCATCGCGGTCAGCTGGACGGAACGCAAGAACCTGCGGCAGGCACTTGTCGAGGGATGCGCAAACGCACCCTTCTATTCCAAAACCGTCGACGCGAAGAAGAGTCCAGCGCTCCTTGTCGCGGACGGTGCCCTGTCGAAAACCAACAAGTCACGGATCTTCCGCTTGTTCCGTCCGAGGGTTCACGTCGCAAGCGGTATGAACTACGGCGCGAACATCGGCGTTCAGATCGAATTGTGGTCGATTTCCGACGAAGAAATCGTCCTACCCGTCGAGAACTCACTGACACGACGAACCGTCCTCCCCGAAGAAGCTGTCCGAGGAACCGTCGAGCGATTCGGCCGGATCTGGCCGACCATCGAGAACATGTTCGCCGATCATGCCTCCGATATCAGCTTCGATATCGATCTTGTCTTTTCCTGGGTCGACGGTTCTTCCAAAGAGTTTCAGGCTCAGCGCGCCAAGCGCATGCAGAACTACATCGTCGGCGAGGGCGACGAATCAGAAGCGCGCTTCCGTCAGATCGACGAGCTCAAATACGCACTTAGATCTATCCACATGTACGCGCCGTGGATCCGGCGGATCTTCGTCGCAACCGATTCCGATCGTCCGGACTGGCTTGCCGACGATCCGCGAGTCACGTTCATGCCCAGCGAAAAGTTCTTCGCCGATCCAAGTGTGTTGCCCACCCACAATTCTCAAGCTGTCGAGTGCCAGCTGCACCATATTCCGGGTCTGGCAGAGCATTTCCTCTACTCCAATGACGACATGTTCTTCGGTCGCCCCGTCGGCCCTGACATGTTCTTCTCCCCCGGTGGGATCAGCATGTTCATCGAGGCCGACACCAGAATCGGATTGGGACACAACGACAACGACCGCAGCGGGTTCGAGAATGCGGCCCGCGTCAACCGCCGTCTGCTGCAGGACCGCTTCGGTCTGATGACCACCAGACATCTGGAGCACGCAGCGACGCCACTACGCAAGAGCGTGATGGCCGAGATGGAACGCGAGTTCGCCGAAGACTTCGCGGCCACTGCAGCAAGCACCTTCCGCGCGAGTTCCAATATCTCGGTGACCAATTCGCTGTACCACTACTACACGCTCATGAGTGGACGGTCGGTGGTGCAGAAGTCCGCCGCCGTCAAATACGTCGACACGACGGTCAAGGCCGGTTTGCGCGACATGGACTCACTGCTCGCCAAGCGCTCCATGGACTTCTTCTGCCTCAACGACGGCAGCGCTCCGGAGATCGATCTGGAACTTCGCACACGCAAGATCACGGAGTTCCTGGAGAGCTACTACCCCATCCCGGCGCCCTGGGAAGCCTAGACGAAACAAGGGCCCAGCCGATTTCGGCTGGGCCCTTGCTACTTCGGTCGATCAGCGTGCTGTCACATGCTCCCGTTGCACCGGAATGGGCAGACCGAGATTGTCACGCAACGTCGTTCCTTCGTAGTCACTGCGGAGAACACCTCGATCCTGCAGCAGCGGCACCACGTCGTCGACGAACTCGTCGAGGCCGGTCGGCACAAGGTGCGACCCGAGGATGAACCCATCCGAACCGTCGTTGCTGACAAACGAATCTATTTTCTCGGCAACCTGCTGCGGTGTACCCACGATCGGTCCACGCTCGAACTGATCGATCACCACTTCGCGCAGATTCAACTTCTTGCTCTCCGCTACCGCGCGCAGTTTTGCGACGGTCGCGAAACGATCTTGGTGAATGAAGGCGCGGCCCTGGATGATCGGCGGAGCCTCGGGATCCGGAGCGATATCGGGTAGTGGTCCTTCGGGGTCGTACTTCGACAGATCGAGATTCCAGATCTGTTCGAGCAGAACCAAAGCGGTCTGGCCGGTGACCTGCTGGTCGCGAATCTCTCGGTACTTCTCGATCGCATCTGCCTCCGAGGTGCCGAGAACAAAACTCGCCGACGGCAGGATCTTGATGTCACCCGGGTCACGTCCGGCCGCAACGGCACGTGCTTTGATATCGCGATAGAAATCGGCCGCCTCGGGCAACTGACCGTACGGTGAGAAGATCGCGTCGGCATTGCCGGCAGCAAAATCGCGCCCCTGCGGCGACACCCCGGCCTGCAGAATAACCGGGCGCCCTTGCGGGCTACGCGGCACTGTGAATCGGCCGTTCACGTCGAAATGCGATCCATGAAAAGCGAATTCACCGGCATCCGGTCGCGCGAGAAAGCGCCCTGATGCCTTGTCGGCCACGATGTCGTCGCTTCGCCACGAATCCCACAGTTCACGCACCAGCGCTACGGTCTCCTCCGCACGCTCGTATCGTTGCGCGCGGTCGAGGTATCCGCCGCGGCGAAAGTTCTGGCCGGTGAATGCGTCGAACGAGGTGACGACGTTCCAGGCGGCACGTCCTCCGGACAACTGATCGAGCGTCGCGAATTGGCGGGCCAGTTCGTACGGCTCGTTGAACGTGGCATTGATAGTGCCGGCCAATCCGAGGTGTTCGGTTACCGCCGCCAACGATGCAAGGACCGTGAAGGTGTCCGGCCTACCGATGATGTCCTGATCGAAAATCTGTCCTGCACGCTCACGAAGGGCAAGGCCTTCGGCGAGGAAGAAGAAGTCGAACTTCCCACGCTCGGCGGTTCGAGCGGTGTGTTCAAAGGAATCGAACTCGATCTGGCTGCCCGCCTGCGGATCCCACCATGCAGTGTGATGGTTGACGCCGCCGAGGTAGGCACCCAGGATGACCTGCTTACGCTTCTGAGAACTCATGAAAATGTATTCCTCGTCTGTCAGGCGGCCGGAGTACCGGCGGCGTAGCGGTTGGGAACGTCGATGGGTAGGCCAAGCAGTCCGCGAAGATTCGTCTGCGGATACTCGGTGCGGAATACGCTGCGTCGCTGCAATTCAGGTACCAGCTCACCTGCGATCGCGTCGAGGTCGTCCACGACGACGCCCGGCCGCAACCGGAAGCCGTCGATTCCCAACTGCTGCCACCGGAACAGAAGATCTGCCAACTCAGCCGCGGTGCCGGTGAAGGTCAGCGCGTCCGAACGGTATTCGGCGCCGGCCTGCGCGTCGAGGCGAGCGAGCCGTTCCTTTCCGGTTTCTTCCGGAGCATCGAAGAATACGACGATGTCGGTGAAGACCCGAAGCGGTTCGCCGGTGCGCTGCACGTGTTCTTCGGCTGCTCGCACTTCACCCAGGATTGCCGTGACCTGCTCGTCGTCGAACGGCGTCACGAACACCAGATCGGCCGTCCGCGCCGCCAGCTCGTACGCGACCCGCTGATGAGCCAATGCGGTGACGACGGGATGCCCCTGCGGCGGGCGCGGAGTCACCGACGGTCCACGGACCGAGAGGTACTTTCCCTCGAAGTCGATGTAGTGCAGCTTGTCCCGGTCGATGAATCGGCGCTGCTCCACATCACGGATCTCGGCGTCGTCCTCCCAACTGTCCCAGAGTCTCCGGACGACGTCGGCTGCCTCCGCAGCTTCGTCGAACAGCGCGCGCACGAAGTCCGGGAGGACGCCTGAAACGATCGACTGACGGTCGGCATCGGTGAGCGCTGGGATGTCGCGGCGCCCGAAATGTGCTGCCTCGGATTCCGACGCCGACACCTTCACCTGCCACCCGGCGCGACCGCGCGAGGTGTAGTCCAGCGTGGCAACGGCTTTGGACACGTGGAACGGTTCGGTGTGAATGGTGGTGATGGTCGGGATCAACCCGATGTTGCTCGTGATCGGTGCCAGTCGGGCGGCCACGAGATGTGCGTCGAGCCGAGCGCGCACCCGGTCAACCGCGTCGTCGACAGGCTCGAGTGGGTTGGCTGGCACCGAGAGACTGTCCTCGATGGTGACGAAATCGAGCAGACCACGCTCGGCGGTCGTCACCACGTCAGTCCAATACGACGCGCTGAACAGCTCACTCGGGCGCGAGTGCGGCTCTCGCCAGGCTGCAGGGTGCCAACCGGCACCGTCCAGCGCTACGGCGAGATGCAACGGAGCAAGATGAGAGGAGGGGGTGGAGGTCATCGGCGCATACTCCTGTTCGAGAACTACTCGGGAGCGCACAGTGCCGACCGCAGAAACCGTCAGCACCCGACTGACGGTTCTCGTGGCGACTGCCGCTTGCGACACGCACCGCGCGTATCGCCAGGTGTGATTCCGGGGCACCCCATCGGCATGAAGGGTTGCCGTCCAGCTAGCCGGTCCTTGTTGCTGGAGCTCTGCACCTACCTCGACGGTAGTGAGTACGCGACCGCCCGGCAATCACCCGGAACTGCGCGTGGGTGTCGGAAACCGCCTGCCATCTCAGATGATCGAGCGTGCCGCCTTTTCGCTCTCGAGGATTCGAATGCCGGCAACACTGAGCCTCCGGGCACCCTCGGCCGCGTCGACGGGCTCACCGACCGTCACGTGCGCGCCGAGTGGAACGACCGAATGAACAATTGTCTCGTCGTACACGTGCACCAGATTGCACCCCTGAGCCCCGTCACGACCACGCTGACCACCGACTTCCACATTCAAGTCCTGGGTGTAACACGTCGACGACGCCACGGAAACCGGAATGCCGGCGAACGTCGCCGTCGTCGAATAGTGCAGATGCCCAGCAAGAATCGCCCGGACGTCGCTGCCACGCAAGACGTCTGCCAACCGGGACTGATCGCGCAACTCCACCAGAACCGCGAGATCCTGAATGCACGGAACCGGCGGATGATGCAGCGCCAGAATTGTTCCCTCGGGCGCGGGCACCGCCAATTCTGCGCGTAGCCAATCCAATTGACGATCCGAGATCTCACCGTAGTGATGACCGGGAACCGACGAATCCAAGGTGATCACCCGCAGTCCGTCAAGGTCGTAGACGTTGTCGACGGGATGATCGGTGGCGTCCTCGCCCAACAGCAGAGATCTGAAAGTAGAGCGGTCGTCGTGGTTGCCCATCGCCCAGATGACCTGCGCATCGATCTCGGCCGCCACGGGTTCCACGATGGCTTTCAATTCCGCGTATGCGTCGGGGTGTCCCTGGTCGGTCAGGTCGCCGGTGAATATCAGTGCATCCGGGCGTGCGCCCGAGGCCACGATCCCGCTGAGCACTTCCCGCAATCTCGTCGACGCATCCACGGCGTCGTACAACTCCCCCTGAGCCACCAGATGCGTGTCACTGAGGTGCACCAGGAAATGCTTCGGACGCGGGTACTCGGCATTCCGAACGCTCATCGGTCTCTCGCTTCCGCTTGCCGACGCGTAGGCGCCGGTGCGGCACCTACTGATCGTCGAGACTAGTCAACCGACCAACAGTGACTGATCGGGGCACGCCCGACGAACACGAAGCGAACTCCCGCGGCGACCCTCGGGATCGAGTAGTTGAAGCTGCGAGTAGTGTGTGGACAGTGTTGTTCCTGACCAGTCGGCGTTACGTCGACCTTCGCCTGCAGGCGAGCGCAATGTGTACGCGCTCGCTCTGACCTGACGCGTACCAGGAAACATTTCTTCGAATCTGCCCGGCCTCTGGTGCCGCGCTGCGTTTCGCTCCCTTGATTTTCGAAAGGCATAGTCATGCCCAGCTCCACCTCCACCGGCGTGCCGGAAAAGTCCACGTCCCGTTTTCCGTCCTGGGCGACGGCATTCGGACCGCAGATCGTCGCCGGTCTCGTACTCGGTGTCATCATCGGTCTCGTCGCCCGGGCAATGCCTGATGCGGCCGACGGCAACGTCAACTGGTTGGTCGGCACCGTACAGACCATCGGTTCGAGTTACGTCAAGCTGCTCACCGTTGCGGTGATCCCGCTGGTGTTCACCGCCATTGTCAGCTCCATCGCCAACCTGCGCCAGGTCGCCAATGCAGCTCGCCTGGCCGTGCAGACCTTGCTCTGGTTCGCGATCACCGCTTTCATTGCTGTGATCATCGGCATCATCGTCGGCCTGATCACCGATCCCGGTTCACGGACCGATGTCGCCGCCGAAGCAGCGAAGGAACCCAAGAGCTCCGGCTCGTGGTGGGCGTTCATCACCGGACTGGTTCCGAACAACTTCCTGGGGTTGGGTGCAAAGACTTCCGTCGCCGAAGGCGTGGCGACTACATCGCTGAGCTTCAACGTCCTGCAGCTGCTCGTCATCGCCGGTGCAATCGGTATTGCTGCACTCAAGATCGGTCCCAAGGCTGCGCCGTTCCTCGAGTTCAACGCTTCGCTGCTCGCGATCGTACAGAAGGTCCTGTGGTGGATCATCCGCCTCGCCCCGATCGGCACCGCCGCGCTGATCGCCAACGCTGTCGCCACCTACGGCTGGGATGCAATCGGCTCGCTGGGCGTCTTCACCGCCGCCATCTACATCGGTCTGGCCATTGTCTTCTTCGTGGTCTACCCCATCCTGATTGCCGCACACGGTCTCTCGGTTCGAAGCTTCTTCTCCGGTGTCTGGCCCGCAACTCAGCTCGGGTTCGTCTCGCGCTCGTCGATCGGCACCCTGCCGTTGACCGAACGCGTCACCGAACGCAACCTCGGTGTTCCGCGTGAGTACGCCTCGTTCGCCGTTCCGCTCGGTGCCACCACGAAGATGGACGGTTGCGCCGCAATCTATCCCGCGATCGCGGCAATCTTCGTCGCCGGCTTCTACGACGTTCCGCTGACCTTCACCGATTACCTGCTGATCGTCGTCGTTTCGGTCATCGGCTCGGCAGCAACGGCCGGAACCACCGGTGCGACAGTCATGCTCACACTCACACTCTCCACCCTGGGTCTTCCCCTTGCCGGCGTCGGACTGCTCCTCGCAGTCGAACCGATCGTCGACATGGGCCGCACCGCAGTCAACGTCACCGGCCAGGCTCTGGTTCCGGTCATCGTCGCAAAGCGTGAGGGAATCCTCGACAAGGAGCGCTTCGACGCTCCCCGCAACGGTGATCCCTTCGCCGAGGAACTTGTCGACGCGTAACCCTCGATGACTACAGCAGCGTCCCCGCACCTGAGCAATACGGTGCGGGGACGCTGCTGTTCACCCCAGATTTCACCCTTACCGAAATAAACCATTTGGTCGTTATGACCAGTATGCTCAGCCGGCACAGCCCTCAGAAGTGGAAGGGCTGCCCAGTTGAACACGAGGTCACATGAAGCTCCGCCGTCTGGCATTCAGCGTCGCAGGTTGCGCCGCAATCACTCTGGTTGCCGCACCCGCCGCTCAGGCATCCACGGTTTTCGATTTCCTACCGATCGAGATCGCACGCATGATTCCGACTGGCTCTGCCGACGCAGTCCAGCCGTTCCTTCCCCCGGTCTTCGCACCGCCGGCGCCGCCCGCTCCGCAAGCGCCCCAGAACCAGCCGGCGCCGCAGAACACTCCCGCACCAGCGCGGTACTACCAGAACTGCACAGCCGTTCGTAATGCCGGCGCAGCTCCGTTGTACCGGGGCCAGAACGGATACGCCCCGCATCTCGACCGCGACAACGACGGCATCGCCTGCGAGTGATCCAACGCTCGGGTTGTGGTGCATCCACAACCCGAGCACTGTTGTCGAACCGTCAGACGCCCAATGCCCGGGACAGAGTCGGCCACGCCTTCGGCAGTCGTTCACGCCAATACGCCCACGCGTGCGTGCCGTTCGGCTCGTAATCCACCTGCGCCGGAATCTTCAGCTCCTGCAACCGAGCGTCGAACATCTTGGTGCAGGCGTGGGCGGCAACCTCGATGCCGCCGCCGATCACCAGACGCTCGAGCAGTTCAGGAGTCTGCAGCGTCTCGTCAGATCCGGGACGACCGTTTGCCGTCGACACGTAGATTTCCTTGCCACGCAACTTCTCTGCGTTGATCAACGAATCGTGTGCCTCCCACTCCGGGCCCCCTGGCACACCCCAGATGTTGGCCGGATCTCCGCTTCGAGAAGAAATCGTGGCCTGGACGGCAGTTCGGCCGAGCGGATCCATCGTGGAATAACAGCCGCTGAACACGGCAACGCCGCGATACATGTCCGGAAAGCGTTGGGCGAGCATCATTGCACCCATCGCGCCCATGGAATTGCCGGCAATCGCGTTGATTCCGTTGGTCTCGAGTCGCGCGTCGATCAGCGGTGGCAACTCCTCGGTGATGAAGGTTTCCCACTTGTGCAGTCCCAGCCGCGGATCCGGATTCTCCCAGTCCGAGTACAGGCTCGCGATTCCGCCATTGAGCATCACGACGTTGACGTTCTTGTCGGCGAAGAACGCCGGGGCGCCGCCGATCGTCATCCATCCGCTGCTTTTCTCTCCGGCGTCGACACCCTCGAGCATGTACAGCGCTGGGCGCGGAACCGAATTGTCAGCGGGTAGCAAAATCTCGACGCCGACCTCGCGTCGAAGTGCGGGCGACGCCACCGTCAGCCTGATCGCTTGTGGTGCGGTCACCTTCTCGCCGACGATGGCCGGGACGACGATGTCGTCGCGCAGGTCCGGTTTGGGGCCCGGATCCTCCTGAAGTGGTCCCGGGATCGTCGACCCCGAGCTCACGCTTCCCTCGACGCTGCCCAGACTTCCCGAGCTTCCCGAACTACCCGAGCTTCCGGAACTCGGCGCTGCCGTCGACAGTCCGCCCAATTGCAAAGAAAGTGCACAGACGGCCAAACACACCGCACCTGTGCGCGCAGATCGAATCCACGCACGCCGCTCAGTCCTCATGAAACTCCCAAACCAGTCAAAGATGTTTCCGTGAACATACCGTGCAGTTCGGACTTTCTTGGACAAACGACCACGACAAGATCTGTCGGTCGCCGCTACTAGGCTGGCCCCCGTGCAACCGGATTCAGTCAGGGCCCTCGACCTCGACCGAATTCGCGCTGTCGTGGGCACAACCACCTACGACCGCGGACTTGTCTACCTGCGGGAGAATGCAGTCGAATCCATCGGATGGAACGACACCGCTGACATCTTGACCGGCGCTGTATCG
This sequence comes from Rhodococcus sp. C-2, assembly GCF_027854095.1. NCBI lineage: Bacteria > Bacillati > Actinomycetota > Actinomycetes > Mycobacteriales > Nocardiaceae > Rhodococcus > Rhodococcus sp. C-2. The sequence goes on from NZ_JAQGFI010000019.1 coordinate 83,167, forward strand.
GGAACTGCGCGAGAGCCGTACACCTGCACGATTTCGGTAAGTCGCGGCGCGGCCGGTACAGCAACGTTCACGCGTGGCCTCTGCACGTGTCCCGTGCGGATGAACTGCAAGCACGTAGTCGCGTTGGTGCTCGCAGCGGTTGCCGAGGCGAACAAGACTCCACAACACCTCGGATGGGACAGCTCGCTCGAGGAGTTGCTCCGACCAGACCTGGCCGGCCGCACTACACGTGGACTTGGCATTCAATTCACCACCCGAACCAAGGGCGCATCGACAAGGCTCATCATCAAACCCGTACAACCAGGAGCGAGAGGGTGGATCTCCGGCGGGCTCGCCTGGAACAAACTCGGAAGCACTTTTCAGTTCCCCGCAGATCACCTCCGGGTTCTACGCGACATACATCTCCTCCACAGCGCCGGCAACTACTACCGAAATCAAAATGCCGCGGAAATCGATCTTGCCGGGTTCGCGAGCCCGCAACTCTGGTCGCTTCTTCGTGAGGCCCTCAGCGTCGGCGTTTCACTCGTTCACTCGAAAGCCGGCCTCGGCAACATCTCCCTACTCTACGACGCCAACATCTGCCTCGACGTCCACGGAGCGGAAGACAACAACCTCCGTCTCACTCCCCGAATTCAGACCGATGGGCACATCGTGACTCATTCCGACTGGGGACTGGTCGGCACGCCGGCACATGGCGTCTTCGCGCTCGACGCCGCCAACGCGATCACTCTCGCACCACTGCACACGCCGATAACTCACCAATTGAGGCAGTTGATCGACTCCGGAAAATCGGTCGACATACCCGCCGAGCATCGGGATGCATTCACGTCGCGGTTCGTGTTCAAACTCGGAAACCTCGCTCCCGTCATATCTTCCGACGGTGCTTACAACCCACCGACTGTGTCCGGTCCTCGGCTACAACTGATGGCCACTTACGCGGACAACCACCGCATCGACATCGAATCGGCATGGAAGTACACCGTCGATGCCGACGAACTGATCATTTCTACCGCAGACACAACCACCGACGAGTCCGAGATCCGCAACCACGTTGCCGAAGATGCCATTGCCAAGAGCCTCGGTGCGGCCGCGGCGAAGGCCACTCTCGCGGGAACTTTGACCGGCCTCGATTCCATGCAGTTCACACTCGACCTCCTGCCCCAACTCGAAGCGCACGACGCCATCGACCTCACGGTTGCAGGAACCCCCGCCGACTACCGGCCTGCAGACGACGCTGTCGTGATCGGCCTCAGCACATCAGCCCCCGACGGGGACAGCGGATCCGACTGGTTCGACCTCGATGTCACCGTCGATGTTGCGGGACAAAGCGTTCCGTTCACAACACTGTTCTCTGCTCTGAGCAAGGGCGAGACTCACATACTGCTACCGGACGGCGCCTTCTTTCGGCTCGACGCACCTGAACTACTCGGCCTGCACCGTCTCATCACCGAAGCGCGGTCGCTACTCGATCGGCCTACCGGCAAACTCGGGATCAGCAAATTTCAGGCCGGACTGTGGGAAGAATTGACGGCGCTCGGAAGGGTGGAACATCAAGCAGCAGCTTGGAAGAAGCAGATCGCAGGATTGCTCGGCAGTTCGGGCATCGATCCCGTCGAAGTCCCGGACACGTTGACGGCAACGCTACGTCCCTATCAGGTCGACGGATTCCGTTGGCTCAATTTCCTCCGACTGCACAACTTGGGCGGCATACTCGCCGACGACATGGGCCTGGGCAAGACCCTGCAGACCCTCGCAATGATCTGCGCTGCAAGGCAATCGAATCCGGCCGCGCCTCCCTTTCTGATCGTCGCTCCCACCAGCGTGGTCTCCAACTGGAAGTCCGAAGTGGCGAAGTTCGCACCGACCCTCCACACCGCTGTCATCACGGATACTCTGCGGCGCAGAAGAACCGACCTGGCAACACTCGTCGACGGGGCGGATATCGTCGTGACGTCGTACGCTCTCTTTCGCCTCGACACCGATGCGTATTCCGCCGGCCGCTGGTCCGGACTGGTGCTCGACGAAGCCCAATTCGCCAAGAACCACAAGTCCAAGGTCCACAAGTGTGCGACGGCAGTGAACGCACCCTTCAAACTCGCGATCACCGGAACACCCATGGAAAACAATCTCATGGAGTTGTGGTCGCTCCTCGCAATCACTGCACCAGGACTGTTTCCCAGCCCCACCACCTTCACCGATTTCTACCGCACTCCCATCGAAAAGGAAGGCGACACAGAGCGATTGGCGCAACTGCGACGACGCGTCAAACCGCTGATGGTGCGGCGCACCAAGGAACAGGTGGCTGCGGACTTGCCGCCCAAGCAGGAGCAGGTACTCGAGATCGAGTTGCATCCGAGCCATCGCGCGATCTACGACACCCACCTGCAACGCGAACGGCAGAAGATTCTCGGACTGCTCGACGACGTCGACAAGAATCGGTTCACGATCCTGCAATCGCTGACGCTGCTACGCCAACTCAGTCTCGACGTCTCGCTGGTCGACGAGGAAAGCGGACCCGTCCCATCGGCCAAGGTCGACGCTCTCGTCGAGCAATTGGACGACGTCATTGCCGGCGGACACCGTGCGTTGATCTTCAGCCAATTCACCGGGTTCCTCGGTTCTGTCCGCAACCGACTCGACGAGGAAAGAATTCCGTACAGCTATCTCGACGGTTCGACGCGCAATCGCGGTGAAGTGTTGGAGGAGTTCAAGTCTGGTGCAGTCCCCGTCTTCCTGATCAGCCTCAAGGCTGGTGGCTTCGGCCTCAATCTCACCGAGGCCGACTACTGCTTCATTCTCGACCCCTGGTGGAACCCGGCCGCCGAGGCACAAGCGGTCGACCGTACTCACCGCATCGGGCAGACACGAAACGTCATGGTCTACCGCCTCATTGCCAAAGACACCATCGAAGAGAAGGTCATGGCGCTCAAAGCCAAGAAGTCGGCATTGTTCTCGAATGTCATGGACGCCGAAGGCACACTGGGCACCGGACTCGACGCCGAGGATCTTCGCGCGCTGTTCGAGTGAGGTGCCTATTCGGTCGAACCGCACCTACCCGCTCACGGTAATGTGAGTCGCGAACGGACAACACAGAACTCCCGAACGAAGAAATCCACTTCGTTCGAACGAGAGGAACCTGAATGGGCGTCACACTTGCCAAGGGCGGCAACGTATCTCTGTCGAAGGCCGCACCCAATCTGACCAAGGTCGCAGTCGGTCTCGGCTGGGATGCACGCAGCACCAGTGGTGCCGACTTCGACCTCGACGCCAGCGCGTTGGTCACCGGCCCGGAACGCAAGGTCCTTTCCGACCTTCACTTCGTCTTCTACAACAACCTTCGCTCGCCCGACGGATCCATCGAGCACACCGGCGACAACCTCACCGGTGAAGGTGACGGCGACGACGAGGTCATCAACGTCGACCTCCCGGCTGTACCGCCCAACGTCACCAACATCTTCTTCCCCGTCTCGATTCACGACGCCGATGCGCGACTCCAGTCCTTCGGACAGGTCACCAACGCCTACATCCGCGTCGTAGATCTGTCGAACGGCTCCGAACTGGCACGCTACGACCTCTCCGAAGATGCATCCACCGAGACAGCCATGCTTTTCGGTGAGCTCTACCGCCACAATGGCGAATGGAAGTTCCGTGCAGTCGGACAGGGATACGCATCGGGACTGGCCGGAATCGCCCGCGACTACGGCGTGAACATCTGATCTCTATCGGTACACGAAACGGGGTTCGATTCGGCATTGCCGGATCGAACCCCGTTTCGGTTGTCTGCGTCGACGCGCGAGTTAACGCCGCAGGATCGCCCTCGCGAGGTGAACAGCCCAGGGCGAGTCCGCTTTGCTGCCGAACTTCCCCAGCTCGTACCCCGTAGCGCCGATCAATCCGAGCACCTCTACGGTGCTCCCGGACGTGTCACGTCTGGAAGTCTGAGCTCCAGCCATCAGGATGCTCGACGACCGAATCGACTCCAGCGCTCCCGCGACGAAACGATGACGATCCGCCGGGGACATGCCGGCGGCTACGGCAAGGAGGACGAGGAGTTCCACCGCTCTCTGCGAGCCGCCGGGCGCAACCGGAACTCCCTCGACGATCACCGACCACGTCATTGACGCGTCCCGCTCTGCCGACTGTCCCCGCTTCGTCAGAACAATCTGCCCTTTGTGCTTTCGCACCAGGCCGAACTTCTTGAGCACTGCGAAGAGTGATCGCCCTTGTGGAAGGTTTACAGGTCCCAGTTCAGGTTCGTCGAGCATCGCGTCGACCGTCGTGAAGAAATCATCGGCACCGATCCCTTCGACACCGATCAGAGCCAGAACCGCTTGAATGCGTTGGCCCGCCTCGACGTGGACCAACTCCCCGATTGCCGACTGATCGTCAATGCCTGCTCGGGCGAGGACCGCGTGCAGTTCCGGGACTCGCGAGGGTCCCAGGCATTCGACGAGCTTTGCAATGTCGTACGACGCAGCGATCTCGTCCGGTTTAGGACTATGCAGTCGATTATTGACCTCAGCGATCTCGAATCGTGTCGGCTCGAATTCAGTTTGCGGCCATTCGAGGGTCCATTCATGGGAGCGCAGCTTCTCCGAAGCGAGAACACCGAGGAGTTGCTCGTACTCGTCAGGTCCGACACATTCCTCCGGCGGACAAGCACCGCGACCCGCGGCACACACAACTTGGAACCCGTCGGGCAGTACTTCGGAAGATTCAAGTGTCAGCGTGTGGCGCCAGTTCCCGAAGCGTCCGTAGCGATAACTGATTTCATCGCCAGGCGAGACCATGACCTCGTCCAGGCGTACCGCGGACTCTACGATCGCGGCTCGGCCGGCGCGACGCTGCTCTGCGTTGCTCCCGGAAGCTACGTACTCTTCGACCTCGCCGGGAAATCGGCTGCCGGACTTGGACCACGCGTGCGATTGACGGTCACTCCACCCCATTGCCCGTTGAACCACCGAATGCAGGTCATCCAGATTCAGATCCGACGCGACGAGGATTCGTCGCCAGATCTGAGTGGAAACATTGTCGACACTGATACGTATCGCGTATTGCGCCGGTACCGCGCGTCTCTTCGAACGCAACGATCGCGCAATCTGAATGCCCCCACGCCCTCCGCCAGCTTCTTGTACAAACCTTTGCAGTTCTTCAGGTTCCGTCGGAACGAGTCGCAAATGCGACACCCTCGAGCTGCTCAACCCCACCATGAGACTCAGCCTAGGCCAAAGTGCTAGGGACGAAGGCACAAAATCGGAGAGTACTTCGGACTTATGAGACGGTTCACAACCTAATACCTTGGCTAACAAGTCGCTACGTGCGTCGGCGGCGGCATCTTCCTCGCCCAATTCCTGCCCTGATGGTGAACGGCACGTTCGGTCGATCTGAGGCGACGAAAGTGCCGTTCACTCGATGCGGGGATGCCAGCGGGGATGCTCCCCCTTCGATCGTGCGAACGGTACGTTCGGTCGATCTGAGGCGACGACAGTGCTGTTCGCTCGAAGTCGGGGGTGCCGGCGGGGGTGCTTTCGGGTGTTGGCGGGGTGGGGTGTTTTGGGTACGAGAAAGCCCCCCAACCAGTACTGGTTGGGGGGCTTCTCTAATGTGTGTTCGGCGGTGTCC